>JBDKJC010000601.1:0-3355 GCA_039796815.1 Cyanobacteriota bacterium
TGCATTTAAACTGCGACTTTAAATTAAAAGCAAAGCCAGCTACCAAAATAGTTAAACCTCCTGTGATCCACAGAGGAGCAGTATAGTTTAAACTGACCAGCAAACCTGAAATTACTGGACCGATCGCATTTGACATACTCAGATAAGAAGAATTAATCCCTAATACTTCTCCTTGTTCATGATTTTTAGTATTAAGAGACACTACCGTATCAATTAAAGGCATGGGAAAAGAGTTGACTATGCCAAAGAAGATGATAATCAGCACAAAAGCACCATAGGTAGGAAAGGTCGGCATCAGTAAAAAAGCCACTCCACGCAGTGCCATAGACACGGCAATAATATCAATCAAATTAAATCGATTGCTTAAAGGCTCCAAAGCAAATACTTGAGAGATAAAGCCTAAGACACCTACCAGTGCAAACATGAGCGCTAAACCCTTAGCATCTTGCTTTAACACAAATAAAAAAAATGGTTGAAAAGCAAAGGTAAAAATGGTAAAAGTAGCACCGCTGAGGAAGGTTAAAATAAATAAGTTACCAAGCTTGGGTCTAGTTGCTGATTTGGCAAGCTGACCAAAGGCAAAATCATCCCAGCTTAAGTTAAACTTTCCTGGTCTGGAACTTGTAGTTTCTGGCAAGAACAACAGCGTTAATAAAGCAGCTAAAGCAGCGATCGCCGCACTAACCAGAAAGCTCATGCCCAAAGAAGAAACTCCAGGCAAAGTAGGTAACTGTTGCGCAAAGTAACTCAATACAGGCCCAATCACAAACCCCAGACGGAAAGTTGCCCCAAAAATACCAAAAGCCTTGGGACGCTGTTCGGGAGTGGTAATATCGCTAATTACCGCACTAGCTACTGAAGTATTGCCCCCAGTCAAGCCATCAAACATTCTGGCAAAATAAAGCAACCAAGCCACCGTGGCCACGGCAGCTAAGAGATTTGCTACCATCGTTCCCAGTAGGCTAAATATCAGAATATACTTGCGACCCAGGCGATCGGATAACCTACCTAAAACAGGGGTACCAAAAAACTGCGAGAGAGCAAAAGCGGTAGTCAGAAAACTTGCTTGAAGATCGCTTAAGCCAAACTGTTTGGCATAGGGATAGAGTAGCGGAATAATAATCGTAAAACTTATGGCATTGATTAGAGCTATTAAAGCAATTAACCAGAATATAGGTGGTAGATTGAATTGAGCGCGCCAGTTAGAGTTCATTATTGGGATCTATAAAACTGAGTCTAGAATATAGCGTTAAACTGCATCTTTTAGCTTTCAGCTCTCAGCTTTCAGCTCTCAGCTCAAAAATCAATATATTTGTCAGGATTCAAACTCTGGATAGATGTTGAGCAATTATTAATTTTTTTATACTTGCAATTATTCGCCAAAGATCCGCTTATCTTGGGATATTTTAAGATTAATATGGCTAACTTAATAGAATTTCAGTTATTCGCTCCATACAACAAGGAAGCTGCTGTAATTGGTAGTTTTTCTGATTGGCAAGCGATCGCAATGAAAAAAGGCAAGGATGGTTATTTTAGAACCAAAGTTGAATTAGAAGATGGCAAATATGAATATAAGTTTCGAGTCAGATCTTTAAGTTGGTTTTTAGAACCAGACGAGTGGGTAGATATAATCGATCCCTATGCAGTGAGTATCGTTCCAGAAAATCAGAATGGCAGAATAACAATTAAAGACGGTGAGGCTATAGTTGATGATTATGTTTGGATGCACGATGATAAGCTTCTGCCAGCAGACCATGAGCTAGTTATTTATGAACTGCATGTGGGTGATTTCTCAGGGGGAGAAGACGATCCTAATGTTCGGGGTAAATACCAAGATGTAATCGACAAATTAGACTATCTTGTTGACTTGGGTATTAATGCGATCGAACTTATGCCCGTTAATGAAAATCCAGGAGACTACAGTTGGGGTTATAGTCCCCAACATTTTTTTGCTGCGGAGTCGAATTATGGATCTACTTATGAACTGAAGCACCTGATTGATGAATGCCATGGAAAGGGTATTCGAGTGATCATAGACGGAATTTACAACCACTCCAACACTGAATGTCCGTTAACCAAGATCGACCATGACTATTGGTATCGTCACTCCCCTACCGATCCTGATAATAGCTGGGGTCCCGAGTTTAATTACGATAAATATGACGAGCATTTAGATGTTAAACCCGCTTGGAAATATGTGGGTGATAACGTCAATTTTTGGATTAGTGAATATCACATCGATGGTATTCGTTACGATGCCACTAAACAAATCGATAATTATGATTTCTTACACTGGATTGTCGATCAAACTAGAGAACATGCGTACATGAAGCCGTTTATCAACATTGCCGAAAATATTCCTGAAGATCCGTCGATTTCCAGTCCTGATGGTCCAATGGATAGCTGTTGGCACTATAGTTTCTATGCTAACGTGATGGCTTATATTTGTGGCGATCGCTACGATGCAGAAGAATTAAAAAACATGTTGGATTGTCAACGCAGTGGCTTTTTGGGTGCAACCAATGTGGTTAATTATTTAAGCAATCACGACCATAAACGAGTAATGGTGGAGTTAGGCAATCGCAGTATTGTTGGGGAAGCTGCTTTTAAACGAGTTAAACTAGGCGCAATTTTACTGATGACTGCCGTTGGTATCCCGATGCTGTGGATGGGTCAAGAGTTTGGTGACTATAATCCGCTGAGTCAAGAAGCCAGAAAGATTGACTGGACATTATTAGCTGGTGAGCATAATCAAAACCTGTTTGCTCATTACAAAGGTTTAATTGACCTGCGTAAGCATAATCATGCTTTATATACAGAAAATATTGAATTTTTCCATGAAGACGAGGAATTAAAGGTCATTGCTTATACTCGCTGGAATGACGAAGGTTCTCGCGTTGTCGTCGTGGCAAACTTTTCCGACCAATATTTAGCGGACTATACTGTACCTGATTTTCCTACTGATGGCACTTGGCATGAATGGACTGGTAACTATGATTTAGAAGCAAGCGATCGCCAAATTACAATCGATCTTCCTGAATATGAAGCCCAGGTATTTGTTTTATAAAGGGCGAGGCCCTAGCTATAAGCTATAAGCTATAAGCTTTTAACTGTCCTAACCCGAACTAACTTTAAAACTAGTTAATTAACCTGGTTAATTAACTACGTAGTATATTCAATTGAAAACTGCTGTAAAGTGTTAAATCCATGCTGTTATCTTTAGCTGGATTCGATCTTTATATGTACTCTGACTTTCTGACTCCTTTGGAGATATCTCTCAAAACGACTATATCGGCAACGGTAATCACTTTTTGTTTGGGAATTATGACGGCATGGTGGATGAGTGGTTATCAAG
>JBDKJC010000602.1:0-3351 GCA_039796815.1 Cyanobacteriota bacterium
GCTCTAGAAGAATTTGTTGAAGAGTTGGTGCTTGAATTTATTGTTCAATTGCAGGTACAACCCCATGTCAGAGTATTTTGAATTGACTAATGAAGCACGGCTAAAAAAGCTTCAACTACAGCGCGATCGAGAGTTAGCCTCAGCCAACTCCAGTGAGAATTTACCCAAGATTACTGGTTTATTTAATGATTTGACAGACAATAATGAACTACTTCCAGGCAGGACAGAATTAGAACAGATGTTGCAGGAATTAGCCACGGAAATACTAGCAGAATTTTCCCAAGAAGTCCCTGCTGCTCAAGAATTTCAGCAACAATTAACAAATATGACGGAAAAACTAGTACAAGTAGTACCAGATATGTCTCAACCAGCGATTGCCCTTGGGCAACAAGCAATTAGTGAAACTATTCCAGGAAGTATTTTACAAGATTTTCAAACGCTCTTAGATTTTATTGGTCAAGAGGGAATTACCGTTGGTGGTCAGCGTAATCTAATCGCCATGAAGTCTTTAGCTCAAATCAATCAACAGCTAGTCGAACCAATTAAAACCAATCTTCAGCGTCCCCAGCAAAAATCTTATCCGACCATTAACGGCTTATATTTACTGTTAAGAGCTACGGGGATGGGTAAAGTCGTGCGACAAGGCAAAAGATCGAAGCTGATGTTAGAGCCAATGATGCTTGATAATTGGCAACAGATGAATCTGACCGAACGTTATTTCAATTTATTAGAAGCCTGGTTAGTTGTGGCCAATGAGGAGATGCTGGGAGAAAGGGGATACATGACCGAAGGGACAAAATGTTTACAATATTGGTTGAAAATGCCCCCTAAAGGCGAAAAGTTTCCAGATTATCAAACCCAGCAAAACCTTAAATATTACCCAGGGTTTCATAATCTCGCGCTGATGAAGCTTTTTGGACTAATTGAGGCTAGCTATGGTAAACCAGAAGCGGGTAAGGGTTGGCGAGTTAAGAGTATTAAGCAAACAGCTTGGGGCAAAGAGTTGCTTCAGGTTGCCTTTGAAAATTGGACTTTTCCCGAAATGATTTGGGATGATGAGCAGCCAGTAGATCCTCAGTTTGGTACACTCCAGCCAATTTTACAACCCTACTTTCCTCAATGGCAGAAAATTATCGAACTGCCTAAAATTGAGTCTAGTCAGGGAGTTTATCTCTTTAAGGTAAGCTGGCAGCAGATTTGGCGATGCATTGCTATCTCTAGCGATCTGACTCTTTGGGATTTAAGCCAATTGATTTTGCAGTCTTTTGATTTTGACTGCGATCATCTAGATATGTTTAGCTATAAAAATCAGCTAGGACGCACTGTGCAGGTAGTTCATCCCTATATGAATGATTCACCCTCTACAGATGAAGTGAAAATAGCTGATTTACCTTTGGCAGTAGGTTCAGTTATAGAATACCTGTTTGATTTTGGCGATAATTGGGAGTTTCAACTACAGCTTGAAGAAATTAAATCAGATCTTCGTCCAGGATATGGTGAGATTATCGCTAGTGAAGGAAAAGCCCCAGAACAATATCCTGATTGGGAAGAGTATTAATTGACTGCGGAATGCGATGAACGTTGGGAATTTTAGCGATCGCATCTCAATGATTTCCATGATAATTGTTTCTATTGCGAAAGTCAGTCATCACCAGAGTTGCAAATTATTCTGTACTGAATGTAATACAAGAGGAATAGTATACGAATTATGATAAAGTTCGATAATTGCAAATTATTAAAATCGAATGAAACGAAAAATTCGACTAAAACAAATAATTAAACCTCTTATTCGCAAGTTTGGTTACGACATCGTCCAACATAGTCCCAGTCAATTTGGCCAGAATCCCCTGGATGACATAGCGAAATATCTTCATAATGACAGCCCCGTTGTTTTTGATGTTGGAGCAAATGTCGGGCAAACCATTAGTAAATTTCGTTCTCAATTCCCAAGGTGCATAATCCATTCTTTTGAGCCGAGTCCTACCACATTTAAAATACTTAGCCAGCAAGCATCTGACCTTAAAGATGTAAAGTTGTGGAACTGTGCGCTGGGATCGACCTCTGGACAAATGAAATTTTTAGAAAACTCGAATCCAGATATGAGTTCTTTCTTACCTCTTAGCGAGTTGGGCTGGGGACAAATAACGCATGAAACATTGGTCGAAGTAAAAACTATCGATCAGTTCTGTGATGATGAGCAGATTGAATATATAGATATTCTTAAGTCGGATACCCAGGGGTTTGACTTTGAGGTGTTTAAGGGAGCAGAACAGACGATCCGTGCAAACCGTATTGGGCTAATTTATTTCGAGATCATATTTTCCAATATGTATCAGAATCTTCCGCCATTCGCCCAGATCTACGAATATCTAACACTTCATGACTTTTTACTTGTTTCTTTCTATCAGTTTCATTATCAAAAACAGTTAGCAAGCTGGACGGATGCTCTGTTTGTGCATAAATCCTACATCCAATCTTAGCAGGTCGCGAAAAGTAAATTTCTAGATTTACTGGGGTGAAATTAAACCTAGCTATGATAAAAACTGTACTCACTTAAACTTTTAGACTTAAGCTACTGTGGAATCCAATCAAAATCAACCTTTAGAACATCAAAACGTTCCCATCGCCCATCAAGGATTACATAATTTTTTGTATAGTTCTGATGGTGAACACAGCTCAGAAGATGCTGCTGGCGTAATTAATTCTGATGGAACAGAAATTGTTGAGATCTCAGTTTGGGAGCAACAAACAGAAAACATTAAAGTGGCGGGAGTCTATGCCGTTCTGGACAGCGATCGCCTTTATCAATATATTGGTTATTCTAGAGATATTTTGCGATCGCTAAAAGGGCATATTAGCCAAAACGGGATTCAAGTCTGTAACTATATCCGCGTCAAAACTTTTAAGTTTCCCAAACGTCAGGAAATGGAAGCATTAAAAACAGTTTGGCTCTCTGAATTAAATTATCTTCCTACTGGTAATCAAGAGGGTAATACTTGGGCAAGTACGATTGGCGAGGCTGCTAAAGCTACCATGACCCAAAGCGAAAGAAACGCCTATGAAGAGAAAAAGCTCAAGCTACGTAAAGCAATGGCAGATACGACTTTGATTGATGAATTAGAAGCGCCAATTAACCAGAATGAAACAGAAGTACAACGTCGGCAAAAACTAGAAGCAGCGGTTGAAAATGATGACTGGAGTTCTGTTATAGAAACTCAGCAATAGGAAATAGGAAATAGGAAATAGGAAATAGGAAATACTAATGTTTTTACTTAGGGCTAGATCGAGATTAAGAGATTAGCTAATCCTTGGCTAATTCTTGTAAGCCGACGAAACCGACAAAAAAAGTAT
>JBDKJC010000603.1:0-3336 GCA_039796815.1 Cyanobacteriota bacterium
TAGTAAGTATGGGAAAAACTCCAGCTTTTGTAGATGGTCAAATTGCTGCGATCGCTTATTGTAATAATCTGATTTTAATAACAAATAATATTTCTGATTTTGATAATTTTCAGGGATTAAAAATAGAGAATTGGTTTGAGTAGATGCTTTATTAGTACTCAGAAAATTAATTAGAAGATTCTCAAGCAAAAATTAACATTGATCGAGGATGCGATCGCTTTTAGAGATTTTAAAATTATTACTTCACAATTTCCTCAGTTTGTTTTCTTATCCTGAGCTTGGAAAAATTCGATATATATCTGCTAGAAGTTTGTAGGAAATATACATCATGAATAATAAACCTATAACCTATGGTGCAATCGGTTTTGTCTCGGGAATTATCTTAGTTATTCTAATCGGTTTGATTGGCATGTCTGGGATGATGTGGTTTGGCAAAGGAAAAATGATGAATGACTGGTTTGGCGGACGATACAGCAACTGCAATTACCCTCAACTACCTCAAAATCCAGGCTCGACTAAATAAACAGAAATTTTAGTACCAATGAATCATGACTACCCATCCACCGATTTGGTCTTTAAAGGCTGAGGAAGCTTATTTATCCCTGGCTACTACTGTCCAAGGACTTGCCGATAGTGAAGCTGAAATTAGATTGAAACAATATGGTGCAAACGAACTGCCTGAACCGCCACGGCGATCGCTTTTGCTACGTTTTCTCGACCAATTGACCCATTTTATGGCTTTGTTGCTGTGGGTAGCAGGTATTCTTGCTTTCATCTCTGGGACTCCCGAGTTAGGTTGGGCAATCTGGGCAGTAATTTGGATTAACGCTATCTTTAGTTTTTCCCAAGAGTTTCAAGCCGAAAAAGCCTTAAATGCTTTAAAAAAAGTTTTGCCCGCCCAAGCTAAAGTTTATCGTAGTGGCATTTTACAGACCATTCCTGCCCGCGAGTTAGTTAATGGGGATGTAATTCAATTAGAAGAAGGCGATCGCATTTCTGCTGATGCGCGTTTAGTCGCTGCGGAGAGTTTTTATGTGGATGTCTCGGTACTCACGGGGGAATCGCTACCAGTCAATCGTCATGCCCGTCCCGTGCGTTCTCGTCCTGTTATACCGATGCGTAATGGTACGCCGTTAATCCATCCAGGGGAGGAATCTTTACAAGAACGGGTAAGACCAGCAGAAGTCGCTAATCTCGTACTGGCAGGTTCTACGGTAGCTTCGGGTCGAGCCACAGGAATAGTCTACGCCACAGGCGATCGCACCGAATTTGGTCATGTTGCTCATCTAACTACCACAGTTAAACGCGAACCCAGCACCCTGGAAGTTCAGATTGCTAAGATCGTTCGGTTTATTACGGCACTGGCAATTAGCATGGGTGCAATTGTGTTTCTCCTGACTTATTTTCTGGTGGGAATGGAAGCCAAAGAAAGCTTTATTTTTGCCATCGGCATTATTGTCGCCTTTGTCCCCGAAGGACTATTGCCGACGGTAACTTTGTCCTTGGCAATGGGAGTACAGCGCATGGCAAAATCTAACGCCTTTGTGCGTCGGCTCTCAGCAGTTGAAACCCTCAGCGCGATCACTGCCATTTGTACCGATAAAACAGGCACTTTAACCAAAAATGAGATGACCGTCCGCAGTCTCTGGCTACCAAGCGCAACGGATGCTTATATTGAGGTTACGGGGGCTGGATATGAACCAACGGGAGAAATTAATTTTCCTCCTGAAAGTCAAATACAAGAACAAGTTCGGTTACTTTTAGCTGGGGCAGCACTGTGTTCCAATGCTCGTTTAGTTCATCTGACTCAACCGAGTCGCTGGCAAGAAATTGGCGACCCTACTGAAGCTGCATTATTAGTAGCAGCAATCAAAGCAGGTTTAGAACCAGAAACACTACAAAGTCAATCTCCCCGACTGCGAGAAGTCCCTTTTGATTCCCGTCGTCGCCTGATGAGCGTGGTGCTAGATTGGCATTCGCCACTATGGCAAAATCAGTCGCAAAATGAGCGGCAAAACAAGCATCCTTATCTCTGCTTTACCAAAGGCGCACCTTTAGAAGTTTTACGCCACTGTAACTATACTCTACGCGATAACAAGCTGATTGAACTTACCCAGAGCGATCGCACTGCTATAACCGCAGCTAATGATCGTCTGGCACGTCAGGGTTTTCGCGTGTTGGGAGTTGCTGTCCGTCAAGGAGATAAGGAACTGCTAGAAAAGACATCGGCACAATTAGAGCAAGACCTCACCTTTATTGGTTTAGTCGCCATGTTCGATCCTCCTCGTGTAGAAGTAAACGAGGCGATCGCTCAATGTCATCAGTCAGGAATTAGCGTGACGATGATTACAGGAGATTATGGCTTAACTGCCGAAGCGATCGCCCTCAAGATTGGTTTGGTAGAGGGTAAAGCTAGAGTAGTGACAGGAGAAGAATTAGGGCATTTATCTGAGGCGCAACTGCGTCAATTGATTCACCAGCGTCAGCAGCAACTCGTCTTTGCTCGCGTGATGCCCGAACAAAAACTCCAGATTGTCAAAGCCTATGAAAGTCTCGGTCATGTGGTGGCGGTTACAGGAGATGGTGTTAACGATGCCCCCGCGCTCCAGGCTGCCAATATCGGGATTGCCATGGGTATGAGCGGTACTGATGTTGCCCGCGAAGCGGCAGATATCGTGTTACTCGATGACAACTTTGCCACTATTGTCAAAGCGATCGAGCAGGGCCGAGGAGTTTATCAGAATATCCGTAAGTTTATGACCTATATTCTGGCTTCTAATGTGGCGGAGATTGTGCCATTTTTAGCCATGGTGATCTTTAAAATTCCCCCTGCTTTGGTTGTCTTACAAATTCTGGCGATCGATTTAGGAACAGATATGATTCCCGCTTTAGCATTGGGGGCAGAGTCACCAGAAACAGGAATTATGCAACAGCCACCTCGTAAAAAATCCCAGCCCCTGCTCGATCGCTCTTTATTAGTTCGCGCCTATGGTTTTTTGGGTCTAATTGAAGCAGCGTTGGGGATGAGTGCCTTTTTCGCTGTCTGGTGGAGCTATGGCTACAGTTTTGCCGAACTGCAAGGGGTGAGTGGAGCAATTTTAGCTCATTCAGCCGAGCCGACAACTAGAGCAATCTATCAACAGGCTACCACCGCTACTCTCGCTACGATCGTCGCCTGTCAGGATGGCAATGTCTTTGCCTGTCGTTCTGAGAGAACGTCGATTTTCAAGTTAGGATTTTTGAGCAATCGTTTAATTTGGTTGGGTATTGCTACGGAGTGGATTTTAATTCTCTGTATTATTTTTCTCAAGCCTTTAGAAAACATCTTTGGTACTG
>JBDKJC010000604.1:0-3335 GCA_039796815.1 Cyanobacteriota bacterium
ATCGACTACCAATTAACCAAGAGTATTTTGCCAAACAAGATTGTACTTTAAGCTTTTCAGGTATGACTTGGGAAGATTATGAAAAGTTTACTATGGCAGAATATTTGGGCTATCGGACATCTTTCTCAGCAGGAGTAATTACTCTCATGTCTCCTAGTCAAAATCATGAAGTAATTAAAGATTTTATTTTTTTACTAATAGTTGCCTATTGTGATGCCTTTGATTTAGATTATTACCCTACAGGCTCAACAACTTGTAAGGATAAAAATAAACAAGTGGGTAAAGAACCTGATACTAGCTTTTGCTTTAATAATTTAAAACAAACTCCTGATTTAGCGGTAGAGGTAGTTTTTAGTAGTGGTGGTACTGATGATTTAAAAAAATATCAGAAATTAGGAGTAAAAGAAGTCTGGTTTTGGCTCAATAATCAGTTAGAAATTTATGTTTTAGTTAATGATAGTTATCAACAACAGCAATCTAGCTTTAACTTGGCAAATCTTGAAGCTAAGTTATTGCAAAAGTATATAGCTCAAGTTTTAACTAGTAATCCTAGAATACTGAAGAAAAACTTTTTAGATGAATTTCAAATATTGTGAAAAAGAATCCTAGTCTTAAAAATTATCTCTCATCTGAATATGCAGATAATTATCAAGATGCGATCGCTGCTATGTCTGAGAAGTTTGAGATACCTAGTGACAGCATGATATCTGTAAATGAAATAATGCACAAAGATTATTTTGGTTAAAATACTTATATTTTTGTCTTCCGAATCGATTTTATTACTTATTACTTAAATAATAATTTAATTAACAAATAATAAGAAATTTTACTAACTACAAATATATGTCACAAATAATTATTCAAATAATACACTTGTTTGTAGTAAAACATGTTATAAATCAAATAAAGTAAGTCTAGCTGAATATATTTATTTGATAAAAAGACGTTTCCTTTTCCCCTGAATTTGCCAAAGCGATTGAAGCCAAACAAATTGCCGAGCAACAGGCAAAGCAAGCTGATTTTGATGCCTTAAAAGCCGAGAAAGAAGCAACAGCAGCGGTTAATCGCGCTAAAGGTCAAGCAGAAGCACAAAGATTACAACGTCTGACTTTAACCCCAGAATTATTACAACAACAAGCAATTGAAAAATGGGATGGTAAATTCCCGACTGTGATGGGTGGAGAAAGTTTACCTTTAGTCAATCTTAGTCCCGACCAATTGGCAAAATAGCGACAATTTCTTCTTTAAAGTCAGGGCGATCGCTTTTTTGTCTTCAAGGTAATTAATGATGAAAAAGCCTAAGCCCTGAAAACACCATAACCATACCATATTCATTGCAAGCAGAAATTATATTTTCATCCCGCAGAGAACCGCCTGGCTGAACAATATATTTCACACCACTTTCATGCGCAGCGTCAATATTGTCACGAAAAGGAATATAGCCATCTGATGCTAAAGAAACGTTTTGTAGATTAGTCAGCCATGCCAATTTCTCTGATTCAAAAAGCTTACGCGGTAGTTCTGTAAAAAATTTATTCCAATCTTCAAATATTGTTGAATTTGAACGGAGATACTCGAAAACGAGATTATCTTTTTCCGTGCGCTTGAGATTACGAAAGGGTAAATTAAGCACCTGGGGATGCTGACGCAGATACCACTGACAGGCTTTATCTATTGCGATACGAGTACATCCAATCCGCGATTGTTGACCTGCACCCATACCAATAACTTGTCCATCTACGACTAGGCAAACCGAGTTTGATTGTGTATATTTTAAAGCTATCATCCCTACTAATAAATCTCGTCGAGCAGTTTCAGTTATTTCTCGATTTTCAGTGACAATTCTCTGCAAATGTTTATTATCGGGAATAATGTTATTGCGCTGTTGTTCAAAACCGATTCCAAAAACTTCTCGTCTTTCTAACGAAGCAGGTTCGTAGTTTGGATCGATTTCAATAATAATGTAATTGCCTTGACGCTTCTGTTGCAAAATATTCAAGGCTTCTGGCTCATATCCAGGCGCAATTACGCCATCAGAAACTTCTGGTCGTAGGAGTTGAGCAGTAGAAACATCAACAACATCACTCAAAGCTACCCAATCTCCAAAAGCAGAAATGCGATCGCTACCTCTGGCTCTGGCATAAGCACTAGCTAGTGGCGAAAGTTCCAGGTTTTTACTGACTAAATAAGCTTGGCGTAGCTCTTCGGTTAAAGGAATACCAACAGCAGCACCAGCAGGACTGACGTGCTTAAAAGAAGCAGCAGCAGGTAAATTCAAAGATTGTCTTAGCTCTTTCACTAATTGCCAAGAATTTAAAGCATCAAGGAAATTAATATAGCCAGGATGACCGTTGAGAATCTTGATTGGTAGTGAACCATTTTGTTGATAAATTCTTGCGGGAGTTTGATGAGGGTTACACCCATAACGTAGAAGCAATTCTGCATTATTGATCATAAAGATTAATCTACTGGAGTAGTTTGAAACTATATTGGTTTTCGTTTCTCTACCAAATGTATAGTATTAACGATCGCACTATCCAGCTTACAAGATTAGAACTTGCTACAGTAGCTTAAAGTCAGTAAGTAAGCTTAAACTAATTATGAATAAACTAACCTTAGCAAAAGAAATATACCAGATCTCGAATATCAAAGGTAATTTTACTCTGCGATCGCAACAACAAACAACTGAGTATTTTGATAAATATCTTTTTGAGGCACAACCAAAATTACTATTGGAAATTGCGCGTCAACTTGTTACTCTAATTCCTGAAAATATAGACATCCTTGCTGGATTAGAAATGGGTGGCATTCCTATCGCTACGGCTGTATCTTTACAGACAGGTATACCTTTGGTGTTTGTGAGAAAAAAAGCTAAAACTTATGGAACTTGTAAATTAGCCGAAGGAGGAGAAGTTAAAAACAAGCGCATACTGATTGTAGAAGATGTGGTTACCTCTGGTGGTGCGGCGATCGAGGCTGTGAGTCAGTTAAGGGAATTAGGTGCAACTATCGAGCAAGCTGTGTGCGTAATAGACCGAGAAAGTTTTGGTGCAGAAAATCTCAAAAACATTGGTGTTAAGCTAATGCCATTATTTACCAAGTCATATCTACATTCTTCATCATGTTAATTCAGGAGCGACATTGTTGTTGGTTAAAGTGCGTAGAGACACCATGCCGAAGGTGACACAAAGTTCGTAAAGCGAAATTAGTTCTTTAGGAAGCATCCCACGTTTTGACATTCATGTCTTCAGTACTTTAAAATCTAAACCTCTATGAAAATACGAAGGTTGACATAGATATACTAGGTAGCCAGGATTATGAGACATGGCAAAAAT
>JBDKJC010000605.1:0-3333 GCA_039796815.1 Cyanobacteriota bacterium
AGGGAAATACTAACTAACCATACTTATCCTGCCCGTAATATTGACCAAAACCTAGCTGATTTTAAAGCACAAATTGCGGCTAATAACCGAGGGGTTACAGAACTCTTAAACATGGTGAAACAATATGGCTTAGAAACCGTACAAGCATATATGCAATTTGTTCAGAATAATGCCGAGTTGGCGGTGAAAAATGCGATCGCTACTTTAAAAGCTGGTAAATTCAGCTATGCCATGGATAATGGTGCAGAAATCAAGGTTAAAGTAACAATTAAGCGAGATCTTGAGCGGGCAATTATTGACTTTACAGGCACATCACCCCAACAAGTAAGTAATTTTAATGCTCCTGCTGCGGTAACTCAAGCTGCGGTGTTATATGTCTTTCGGACTTTAGTCAATGATTCCATTCCCTTGAATGCAGGCTGTTTAAAACCTCTTGACATCATTATTCCTGAAGGCTGTATGCTTAATCCAACTTATCCTGCTGCGGTGGTTGCAGGTAACGTGGAAACTTCTCAAACTATTGTCGATGCGCTGTATGGCGCATTAGGCATCATGGCAGCTTCCCAAGGTACGATGAATAATTTTACCTTTGGCAATGAACAGTATCAATATTATGAAACCATTTGTGGTGGTTCGGGTGCTGGGAATGGATTCAATGGGACTGATGCGGTTCAGACTCACATGACGAATTCTTTGCTGACCGATCCTGAAGTTCTGGAGTCTCGTTACCCTGTCATCTTGGAAAGTTTTAGTATTCGCCAAGGTAGTCAAGGCAAAGGAAAATATTCTGGAGGTAACGGAGTAATTAGGAAAGTACGCTTTTTAGAATCAATGACGGCGGGAATACTTTCTAGCCATCGTGTTGTTCCTCCCTTTGGTCTAAATGATGGAGATGCGGCAAAAGTTGGTAAAAATTATGTAATTAGACAAGATCGAACCATAGAAGTATTAGACAGCACGGCTACAGTTGCCATGCAGCCAGGAGATACGTTTGTCATTGAAACCCCTGGCGGTGGTGGCTGGGGTACTCTTAAAGCTGAGAGCTGAGAGCTTTTAAAGATTAAGTTGAAAAATCTTAGCAGCATTAATAGTAGTTAATAACTTGAGAAATCCTATCGACCTGTAAAATTGGTGGTATATTTCTTTTTAAACATAATTTATGAACATACGTACTGTTTCCACAACTCCTTTTACGGATCAAAAACCAGGAACATCAGGTTTGCGTAAGTCGGTCACAGTTTTTCAAAAACCTCATTATCTTGAGAATTTTGTCCAGTCAATTTTTGATTCTCTTGATGGCTGTGAAGGTCAGACTATTGTTTTGGGTGGTGATGGACGTTACTATAACCGCGAAGCAATCCAAGTCATTATGAAAATGGCTGCTGCCAATGGGATTGGGCGTATTTTGGTAGGGAAAGGCGGAATTATGTCTACCCCCGCTGCTTCGGCAATTATTCGTCAATATAAGGCTTATGGCGGAATTATTCTGTCCGCTAGTCATAATCCTGGAGGGCCACAAGGGGACTTTGGGATTAAGTACAACATTACTAGTGGTGGGCCAGCGCCTGAGAAAGTTACCGAAGCCATCTTTGAGCGCACGAAAGTAATTGAAAACTACAAAATTCTTGAAGCCGATAATCTTAACTTAGATAAACTGACGGTAACGCGCTTGGGAGAAATGAGCGTCGAAGTGATCGATCCTGTAGAACCCTATGCTCGTTTAATGGAGTCGCTGTTTGACTTTGACAGTATCCGTCAGCTAATTAAACGTGATTTTAAGCTTTGTGTAGACTCCATGCACGCTGTAACAGGCCCTTATGCTAAGGATATCTTTGAAAAACGTTTGGGGGCAATAGGTTCAGTTCTCAATGGTGAGCCTCTGGAAGACTTTGGTGGGGGACATCCCGATCCTAATTTAGTATATGCTCATGATTTAGTGGAGATTATGTTTGCCAATGATGCTCCAGATTTTGGTGCAGCTTCCGATGGCGATGGCGATCGCAATATGGTTTTAGGTAATAATTTCTTTGTGACTCCTAGTGATAGTCTGGCTGTTTTAACTGCTAATGCTACCTTAGTACCAGGCTATAAAGCTGGTTTATCAGGAGTTGCCCGCAGTATGCCTACTAGTGAAGCGGTAGATCGCGTAGCCGATAAATTGGGTATTACTTGTTATGAAACTCCTACAGGCTGGAAGTTTTTTGGTAACTTACTGGATGCAGATCGAGCTACTCTTTGTGGCGAGGAAAGTTTTGGGACTGGCTCCAATCATGTGCGGGAAAAAGATGGACTCTGGGCAGTATTATTCTGGTTGAATATTTTGGCGGTCAAAGGAGAATCGGTAGAAGCGATCGTCAAGGATCACTGGAAAACCTATGGACGCAACTATTATTCTCGCCATGACTACGAGGAAGTGGATAAAGCACGTGCTACAGAATTAATGACACGTCTAGGGGGAATGCTAGATAGTATGGCGGGCAAAAGGTTTGGTAACTACGAAGTCAAATATGCCGATGACTTTAGCTACAACGATCCTGTCGATCATAGTGTTAGTAAAAACCAGGGAATTCGTATTGGCTTTACCGATGGCTCACGAATTGTCTTCCGTCTGTCTGGGACTGGTACTAAAGGAGCAACTTTAAGGCTATATGTTGAAAGTTATCAACCTGATGCGAGTAAGCACAACCTAGAAACTCAAGTCGCTTTAAAACCTTTAATCGATCTGGCTCAAGGAATTGCGCAAATTAAAGAATATACCCAACGTGATGAGCCGACAGTAATTACCTAACTGATGTTACGCGCATTTTTTGCTTGGCATATGGGGAGATGGGGAGATGGGGAGCAACAAATCAACTTTACTCTTTTAAGTCCCTAAGTCCCTAAATCCCTAAATCCCTAATTTTTCTTAAAGTTGCGTAACATCAAAGATATCTTCAAACACTATGCAGGATAAATCCTGAGACGGCGGTTTGGCTCATCACCAAAGCTATCAGACTGTAAATGATAATGTTCGATCAGTTCATGCTGCATTTTACGTACTTTTGCCGATCTTGGCAGCAATTCTACAGGTTGACCTTGAGGAATTACGATTTGCTCTACCGCCAGTCTGGCTTCCTCTAGGGCCTCGATCTCGTCATCGCTTCCTGCTTTGGTAAACAGACGTAGATCTGTTGGTTCAGGAATATTGGGATCGTCTAGGTTAAGAATCTGGCGAAAGATACGTGTTACCTGGGGAATAGTGTTTGCTTTTACCGTATAGATCGGTAGATGGCGATCTCTAGCGATGCTGCGCAGTCGAGAATGATGTTTAATTTGCGATCGCAATGCCACCAC
>JBDKJC010000606.1:0-3330 GCA_039796815.1 Cyanobacteriota bacterium
GTTCCCAAAGTTACTCCAATCACGTAACCACTAATTAAAACTGCAATCAAAGCGATCGCCGTAGGTGAAAAAGTCATCATTGAACCTCTTTTTTTGTTTGCGCTCACAATCTAACAACAATGTCAATAATCTTCAACAAATATTAACGATCCCGCTAAATTGTTACAAAACTTAATTTAATCTTCAGGTTTGTTTAGCAGATCATTTATGAGCTGGGTTGATTATGAGAAATGAAGGTTGAGCTGAGTTGATTATGAGAAAAAATGACTAGGCATTAATTTTAATGCTGTATTTATAGTTAATTTCTGGATGGAGAATTGCTAGATAAATTTGTATTTTTAATTAGTACTGCTAGAAAGAAATATAAAAGCGATCGCGATTATTAGCTTAAGTAGAAATACTTCTTCTTTGAGCAGAGATGATCATCTTGGCAACAGATAATTATAAGCAAGTTTGCTCCCCAGCATCTTCCAATCTTACCTGGAAGCTCGACCAAGCTAGTTGCATGTAAGTAAAAAACTAAAATAATTGCCAACAAAGATTAATCTACTGATGATCGTGGCAAGCAAGCTCAGAATATTTTCTAAGTTACTAGCTTTTTTGATGCGATATTTACATTATTCTAATGCAACAAGCAAAAAAAAACCTAGAATATGTAACAAAAATTACAATAATTCAGCTATTTTAATGTGAATCTATTATTCAGTAGATGACAGCAGTAACTACTAAAATATTCAGCGCAAGCTATTACTTATAAAGTGTGATTAGTTTTGGCAATTTTAAATGTTTTAATTTGTTTTTTTGGTAGGAAAGTAATGGTTACTTAAACAGCAGTACGATATTTTGATTTAATTTGCCGATTGAATTAATCTAAATTTTAATCACCAATTTACATCAGAGATTCTACAATTACGAAATCTAGTCACGTTTCAGCTTGAATTATTTTTAAAGTTTAAATTAATTAAGAGTTGTCTTACAAAATAACTTTAAAAAGTTTCTTTAATCAAAGTTTTGATCGTCATTTCTTGATTTCAATCCCCAAAATTCCTGAATTTGACTAAATTGCCCTCAAATTCACAGATAGACCCAAATCATATTTTTCTTTTCGGTAATTTACATATTTATTATGTCCAAACTATCTCGTCGCAAGTTCATTTTCACAGCAGGTGTTACTGCTGCGGGTACTTTATTAGTGCATGGTTGCAGTTCTTCTAGTGAGACTGCCGAATCAAGTTCTACTCCTCAACCAGCAGCTCAACCAGTAGCCAATCTTAGTCCTGAAGAAACTCCAGAAATCACTACGGCAAAACTAGGATTTATTGCCCTGACCGATGCAGCACCGTTAGTAATTGCTTCAGAAAAAGGATTATTTGCTAAATACGGGATGACGGAAGTAGAAGTTCTCAAGCAAGCTTCTTGGCCTGTAACCAGAGACAATATTGAACTTGGTTCAGCAGGAGATGGTATTGATGGGGCGCATATTCTTAGTCCCATGCCTTATCTAATGACTTTGGGAACGATTACTAAACAGCCTGTACCCATGTATATCTTGGCAAGATTAAATACTAATGGTCAGGGAATTTCAGTTAGTGAAGACTACCTAGAAAACAAAGTCGGCTTAGATAGCAGCAAAATGAAAGACGTGTTTGTCGCTGCTAAAGCTGAAGATAAAGAACTCAATGCAGCTATGACCTTCCCTGGGGGAACTCACGATTTATGGATGCGTTATTGGTTAGCTGCTGGTGGTATAAATCCTGAAAACGATATTTCAGTGATCCCTGTCCCACCTCCGCAAATGGTTGCCAACATGAAAATTGGGGCAATGGAAACTTTCTGTGTAGGAGAACCTTGGAATGCTCAATTAGTCAACCAAGAACAAGGCTATACTGCTCTAGTCACTGGGGAAATTTGGAAAAACCATCCAGAAAAAGCTTTTGCTCTGCGGGCTGATTGGGTAGATAAAAATCCTAAAGCTGCTAAAGCTTTAACCAAAGCTGTCTTAGAAGCACAACAATGGTGTGATAAGCCAGAAAATCTCCAAGAAATGTGTGAGATTGTTTCTCAAGATAAATGGTTCAAAGTACCAACCGAAGATATTATCGGCAGACTTCAAGGACAAATCGATTATGGTGACGGGCGTACAGTTCAAAATCCCGATATCTCGATGAAATTCTGGAAAGATAATGCTTCTTATCCCTACAAGAGCCACGATTTATGGTTTTTAACCGAAGATATTCGTTGGGGCTATATTCCTGCTGATACAGATACCAAAGCTCTAGTCGATAAAGTCAATCGCTCTGATATTTGGAAAGAAGCAGCTAAAGCCATTAAAGTAGCCGATGCCGAAATTCCTAAGAGTGATTCTCGTGGTGTAGAAACTTTCTTTGATGGAGTTAAATTCGATCCAGAAAACCCCAAGGCTTATCTAGATAGTTTGAAAATTAAAAAAGCTTAATTTTTAGAAGCTATTAGCTCTTGGCTTTTAGCTTTTAGCTATTCCCTATTCCCTGTTCCCTATTCCCTATTCCCTGTTCCTCAATTCATCATGACAGCTAATCTTGATAATTCCGTTAGAAAGCCTAATTTTTTCCTTTCTCTAATTAAAAATCCGCCTAGAAAAATATTAGCTCCCATTTGTGCGATTTTATTTCTTTTGACTCTATGGCAAGTTTTGTGTAGTGGGGAAGATGCTAATTTACCTAGTCCCATAACAACTTTTCAAGATACTGCTAATCTTATTTTTGACCCATTTTTTGATAATGGAGGGACAGATAAAGGTCTATTTTGGCAGATCCTGGCTAGCTTGCAAAGGGTGGCAATTGGCTATAGCTTGGCGGCAATTGTGGGCATTGGCTTGGGGATTTTAATTGGTTCTAGTAGTTTTATGTACGATGCGGTAGATCCCATCTTTCAAGTTTTACGGACTGTACCACCTCTAGCTTGGTTACCGATCGCTTTAGCTGCTTTTGAAGAAGCTAACCCCTCAGCAATTTTTGTAATTTTTATTACGGCAATTTGGCCGATTATCATCAATACTACGGTTGGGGTGCAACAAATCCCCCAAGATTATAAGAACGTAGCCAAAGTGCTGCATTTATCAGGAGCTAAATATTTTTGGGAAATTATGTTCCCAGCGGCTGTTCCTTACATATTCTCGGGTTTAAGGATTGGTATTGGTCTTTCCTGGCTAGCGATCGTCGCAGCAGAAATGCTCGTTGGTGGTGTGGGAATCGGTTTCTTTATTTGGGACTCCTATAACAGTTCTCAACTGAGTGAGATTATCGTTGCCTTAATTTACGTTGGTGTGGTCGGTCTGATCCTCGATCGCCT
>JBDKJC010000607.1:0-3327 GCA_039796815.1 Cyanobacteriota bacterium
GGTAGTGCTGCTTTAGCTCAAGCACAAAAATACTTCAATAAAAACTAACTAAAAGCAATTGAATTGAGTCAATTATTTCGCCGACTAAGCATCATCTTTGCACTAGTCGGTTTTTTAGTGAACGGTACTCCGTCTTTTTAAGGCCGAGCCTGCATTTACAAGGGGCTGTAGTCGTAAAGCGCGTTTTAGGTAAGAATATTCTCATCCAAAAGCCACCTTAGCTTTTCTAAAAGCCTCGCCACATTTTGCGACCGCAAAATAAACAATAGCTTAGAGCTTACAGTTTTTGATAAACTTGTATGAAAGTTAAACTAAATACTGGACAGCTTATTTGAGCCATAGCAAAATTTCAGGACAATTACTATGATGCAACTTGGGTTCAATTGTTGATAAGATACTCAATATTAATGCTGATCTTTAAGTTTTCTTCAGTCTAAACGGTAGCTATATTAGATCATGCTGTTCTCAACTAAATTGATTATTCTTAGTTATATTGGTTTAATCTGACATGACAAATCGTCTTAGGCACTCTATTGATTGTTCATTCTCAATAAACTCAATAAAATAATTTTAGTAGAACATAGTGTCTTACTCTGGTAATAAAGTAACTTTAGGATCGATTTTGCAGCAGGCGGGTTTGGTATCCCCTGAACAAGTTAATCAGGCTCAAAAACAGCAAAAGCAGACCAATAATAGTTTAACGATCGGTGAAATTTTAGCTAACGAAGGCAAAATTTCGCCCGCCACAGTGGATTTTTTTGCTGAGCGTTGGTTAAGTTTAGTTGCCGAAAAGCCCGAACAACCAATTGGTGAATATTTAAAGCAAGCTGCATTATTAACCGAGCAACAGATCCAAACTATTTTGGTGGAACAAAAGAGTAGCAAACGTAAATTTGGGGAAGTGGCAATTGCCAAAGGCTGGATTAAAGCAACTACTATCGATTTTTTCCTGATCCATCTCCAAACCAAACCAAGTTCTACTTCAGCAGCATTAGATCGGCAATTAACTTCCAAGCCATCGAGCGATTCTACTAAAGAACCAGTTAAGTTAAGCAAGGAACAAGATAATTCTCAGAAGGTACATGAAGGTTTTCTCCAAATCAAGCGTAAATTACTCAAAATTGAGGGGCAGAAAATTTATTCGGAAAAGGCTTTGGAGCGAGTATTATTTTGGACGAATGGACATTCTTTATTGACCCAAAAAGTGTTTTCCTTAATCACTCATGCTTCTAATTCTTTTTCTCCACAGGAAGAAGAGGAGCAGATTGATTATTTGATTCAGACGAAGATAATTGATGATTGGTCAAATAATGAATTAAAATCACACTTGAGAACCCTTAGAAGTCGTTTACTCAATAATCAGCAATGTTCTCCCAATCAATTACTGCAACTATATCAAAGAGTTCTGACTGAAACAGTATTGATAGACGACAGTAAAGAGCAACAGGAATTACTAAATTCAGGTCTAGTGCTGAAGCGAGAACATAAGTTAGTAACAGCCAACCGCATCTATCAATCTGTGTTCAATCTTAGCTGGGTTATTAAAGCTTTAAGCGCTCAAGCCCAATCTGAGCAAGATCGCAGTGGATTAACTCGCAATGATCGTGTTACAGATATTGTCAAAATACCCACCCCAACTGAACCTAAAGATCGTTGGTTGAGTTTTAAAAATATTTTATTGCTCTTGACTCTGATGGGGTTACTCAGTGTATTTTTAAATAATATTTTTAAACGGATAACGATTAGAACAGCTTTTCACCAAGGTAATCAATTCCTTCAGCAAAAATCTTACAGTAGAGCAGTAGAAAAATATAATAAACTGCTTCATATAGACAGCAATTATTTCCAAGCTTGGACTAATCGAGGATATGCTTTAGCGGGTTTGCAGAAATATGAAGCAATGCGCGAATCCTGTTCTACAGCGACAATTATCAAGCCAGCTGCCGTATATGCTTGGAATTGTCAGGGAGAAGCTTTACATAATTTGCAGCGAGACGAGGAGGCTATAGTTGCTTTTGACAAGGCGATCGCTTTAAATAAAACCGATCCGATTTTTCTAATTAATAAAAGCGAATCTTTTGGAGCTTTAGGCAATAATCAGGGGTCGATTAACTCAATTAAGCAGGCAATAGAAATTTTAGAGCGCATGGAAGCGGAGCGAGGAAAAACTCAAATCGCAGGTGAGTTTGCGGTGGCGCTTACTTTTTTGGGCAATAATTATCGTAAACAAGAAAAATTTGAGCAGGCGATCGCTGCCTATGAACGAGCCACCAGCTATACTCCCAAGTATTTTCCTGCTCATGTGGGCAAAGGAATTACTTTGAGTAGAGCAAATCGCCTTCAAGAAGCTGAAGCTGAGTTTAAAAGCATGTTACAAGACCATCTGTTAACACGGACGCAGCAAGCACAAACTTGGTTTTATCTAGGCAAAACTTTGTGCCAAACTAAAGCAAATCCTAATGGTGTATTAGCATTTGAACAAGCGCTTAAACTTAAGCCTGACTATGAAATGGCTAGAGCAGCCAAGAAACAATGTAGTTAGTTAGTTAGCTATCAGCTTTTTTAATTTATTACTATAGTCTACTCACTAAAAAGGCCACCACAATGGTCTCAAATCGGTATAGATACGACTTACAGTTCGAGAAGAGGGTGCTTTAGAACCTTTAAAATCATTGCCCAGCATATTGTAAAGGAGTTCACTAGGGCTAATCGGCTGATTTAAAGAAAATAAAATATCACTATTGTAGCTATCGCAGCTCAACCCTCGACGCTCAACTGCGCAAACTACAGGCTTTCCCTTGATGGTATCACTGGCAAGATAGTTCATTCTATCCTGATTGTAAAAGGTATGTAGCTTATCAGCCGTATTTTTGCATTGAGCGAGTGCTTGGGGTGCTTCAAAATACTCAGGTAAAAAGGACAGTACAGATGTAACCTGTGAGACATTTTGATTGGATAAAGTCGCAATCACCGTAGGAACAGATTCCTTTTGTTCACAGGTCACATTAACCAAACTATTGGCCTGGGCTGGAAGAGCTAGAAAAACTGAGCCTGCCAAAGCAATCAATGGTGTCGTTACTATCGCCAGATAACTTGGTTGGATCATGATTTTTTACTGGTAAATTCCTTGGGTTTAGATATCGTTTAAAATTAAATATTTTTGCCTAATTGCTGTCTTATTTCGCCTAATTTTATATTTAAAAATGCAAATTTACTGTAATCTAGATTGCATATATTTAAATTTCAGCTCAAATTTCATAAGAGAACTATTATAGCAAAAATTGTAATTTCCCAGAAAAACTTAGTTTAGTAAATAAACATTTTCGT
>JBDKJC010000608.1:0-3321 GCA_039796815.1 Cyanobacteriota bacterium
TAGCTATCGCGTCAGCGAGTGCTTTAGTATAAGCTAATCCTTTAGGGCTTTAGTATAAGCTCGTAGAGGAGCGTCCATTTGCACGCATCAATTGTTCAATGCTAAATGAGCATTGTTCATTGATAAGCTTGAGCTTGCATTTGCCAAAGATAAGCATATTCTCTTGGCTGCTGTAATAATGTCTCGTGAGTTCCTTCTTCAATTAGTTTACCTGCTTTGAGAACTATAATCCGATCGCACATAGAAACAGAAGCCAGACGATGAGTAACTAAAATTGCTGTCTTACCTTTAACTAATTCTGAGAAACGGCTGTAGATTTCGTATTCGCTGCGAGGATCTAAAGCCGCCGTCGGTTCATCTAAAACTAATAGCTGCGCTTGTTGTTCGCGTATAAAAGCTCTGGCGATCGCAATTTTTTGCCATTCTCCCCCAGAAAGTTCTGTTCCATCAAATTGTTTACCTAACAGGGTTTGGTATTGGTGTTCTAGGCGATCGATCTTGTCAGCAATTCCCGCTTTTGTGGCAGCTAGCTGGAGTTTAGGTAGTTTTTCTAAGGCGGTTAAATCTCCCAAAGCAATATTTTCGCCAACGGTTAAGCTATAGCGACAGAAATCTTGAAACACTACTGCTATCTGTTGTCGCCACCGAGCTAGATCGAGCTGTTTGAGATTGATTCCATCTACTAAAATTCTGCCAGCAGTAGGATCGTAAAGTCGAGCCAGAAGTTTAATGATAGTGGTTTTTCCTGCACCATTTTCCCCTACTAAAGCTAATGTTTCACCTGCTCTAAGGGAAAAAGAAACTTGCTCTAATGCTAATCTGCCATCGGGGTAAGCAAAAGACACATTATCAAAGACAATTGACGAAGCGATCGGATTGGGGACATTCTGATTACCCTGAGTAAGATCCATCGTCGGTTTACTGTCTAAAAACTTATACAGACGCTCCATAAATATTAGAGCTTCTTGCAAACTAAAAAATTCTCCAAACAATACTTGTAAGCTGGTTTGAATAGAATTCAAAGCTTGAATGAATAATAAGACATTTCCTGGAGTAATTTGCTTATTTACGGCTCGTATCACTACTCGATAGAAAGCGATCGCATTGCCCCCCGCGCTCAAAATTTCCCAGATACTCAAGTTCCAAGCTTGTTTACCGCGTATTTGACTCATGGCTCGGTATTTATCAGTAAAAGCTTCTTGATAGCGTTGTTTAAAGAATAAACCCAACCTAAATAAACGGACTTCTTTGGCATAAGTATCGGTTAACAGTACAGAAGAATAATATTTCATTCTTCGAGATTGGGGGCTTTTTGCAGACATTGTTTCCCAGAGATCCCATTGAATTTTGAAAGAAAAATAAACCTTCGGCAATGATGTAAATAGAAGTAATAAAGGAATCCACCAACCCAGAGGAAATAATAAGATCAACATGGTAATGAGATTGAGTAGATATTGGCAGCCATTACCAAAAAACAAAATTAGATTGAGTGGTTGTCGAGTTACTTCCTCTTCAATTAATTGAAGTTCGTTATAGAAATGAGCGTCTTCAAAATAAATTAAATCGGCAAAGCTATTGGCTTTATCTAGGATTAATAAATTTATGTGAGCAGAAAGTTTTTCACTGGTATTTCTAAAACTAGCATCATAAAATGGCTCTAGAATACTTTGTAATAAAATTGCTGCTACCCAAGCAAAAACTAGAGACAATAAACTTTCATAACTATCTAGCTGTTGAGAGTTTAAACCGATCGCGACAGCATCAACTATTTGTTTATTAATCCAAATACTAAATCCTGGAAAGACACCTCTTACTACCATAGTAAAGGTTATAAACGTCACTTCTTTGGGGGCAGCTTGCCAGATTAAGGGCAACGATCGCAGTAAAATTCGGCTATATTTAGCGAATAAATTTAGATATTGCATTTGTAATTATTTAAAACTTAAACCATGTCCTGCAATTAAGTACAGAAGCTATTTTTCACAGCTTTAGTGTCTGGATGTTTTTGTACTTATTAAATGTCTGAAGGGTGCAGGAGCTGAATCATGGCTGCAATACTCTACTTAAATAAATTCACAAATGAATGTCACTGGGAAATACCATATCATTATTTACTGAGAAGTGACAACTCTTTTAATATTTTAGATCGATTATCAATTTATTAAGTATTTGTGCAACACGAACGCCAAAATTGCTAGAAAAATCTAATAAAAAGCTGCTTAATTAAAACTTTGTAGTAAACCTAACAATAAGCAAAATTTTGGTATTTTCTATGACCGATAAATATATTCTCGCTCTCGATCTTGGTACTACGGGAAATCGAGCTATTTTATTCGATCGCCAAGGGAATGTTGTCGGTCAGGCATATCAAGAACTAACGCAATATTATCCTCAACCAGGATGGTTAGAACACGATGCAACTGAAATTTGGCAGGATGTTAATAGCTGTATTCAGCAGGTTGTGACAGAGAAAAAAGTAAACCCTCAAGAAATTGCTGCCATTGGTCTAACGGTACAGCGAGAAACTTGCTTACTTTGGGATAAAACCACAGGAAAACCCCTGCACAAGGCAATTGTCTGGCAGGATCGTCGTACGGCCGATCGCTGCGATCGCTTAAAAGCTGAAGGTAAAGCGGAAACGATCGAGCAAACCACAGGCTTGGTTGTAGATGCATATTTTTCAGCGACTAAGTTAGGCTGGCTGATCGATTGGGTAAAGAAGCACCAACCCGATGTCAACTGGGATAACGTGCTGGCTGGAACAGTTGACACTTGGGCATTGTGGAATTTAACAGGGAGAAAATTTCATGCTACAGATGTGAGTAATGCCAGCCGTACCATGTTAATGAATCTCGATACGGGAGAGTGGGACGAGTCTTTACTGGAACTATTTAAAATTCCCCGCCAGATTATGCCAGAAATCAAACCCAGTATGAGTATGTTTGGTAAGAGCGATCGCAGCATTTTAAATACTGAAATTCCGATTACGGCAGTTTTTGGCGATCAACAGGCTGCTTTATTTGCCCATGGTTGCGCTCGCCCTGGACTGGTTAAGTGTACCTATGGCACGGGATGTTTTTTAGTGGCGCAAACGGGAACAAAAGTAACGCGATCGCATCATCGACTGCTTTCCACGGTGGCATGGAGTACACCAGAACAAACTCACTATGCTTTAGAAGGGGCAATCTTTACTACAGGTGCTGCGATTCAGTGGTTGCGGGATGGCTTGCAGTTAATTAGTGATGCTGCGGAAACCGAGGCTTTGTGTAATCAGGTAGAAAATACCCACGGAGTCTACTTTGTTCCTGCTTTGAGTGGTTT
>JBDKJC010000609.1:0-3313 GCA_039796815.1 Cyanobacteriota bacterium
TCGCAATAGATTGCATAATTTCTTCAACGTATCTTCTACCGTTGTTTAAAATCTCGGTTTTTGTATCGTCTGGCTGAATAACAACGACATCTATACCCATAGGTGCAAGTTCGTAGCGCATGGCATCTGATAGAGACTCTAGGGTAAATTTACTAGAACAATAAGCTCCTAGAAGTGGAAATGTCAAACGTCCTCCACCACTGCTAATCTGAATAATTAAGCCATCATTGCGTTCTCTCATGTAAGGTAAAACCGCTCTTGCCAGACGATGACAACCAAGTACGTTGGTGTTATAAGTGTCGTAAACTGCTTCTGGAGTCATCAATTCTATGGGCAGAGGTACATAAATCCCTGCATTGTTTACCAGAACATCAATTCGACCACCTGTAAGTTGTGCTGCTTGCTCGACTCCAGTTTCTACTGAGCGATCGTCATTAACATCAATTTCGACCACAGATATTTTGAGATTTTCATTATTGGCAAGGGTTTGTAATTCTTGAGCAGCTTGAGCATTTCGGGTTTTCAGCCGTCTCATCGTGGCGATAACATGATAACCTTGACGAGCAAAAGCGATCGCGCTAGCTTTGCCAATTCCTGAACTTGTGCCTGTAATTAAAACTACTGGTTCTTTAGATGGTTGCGAACTAATAAAGGTTGGTTGTTTAATGTTAGCAAAAGCTTTTTTATTTAATAATCCGAAAGCTGATACAGAAGCACCTGAAACTAGTGCAGTTGCTAGAAAAGAGCGACGATCCATAATCTGTCTCCAATATTTAAGTTTTTAAAAAATTGTTTTTATTGAATTAGAACGTCTTTCTCTGCCTTACCCCAGGGCTATTTCATTCTCAGCAGCCAGATAATAAATTATCTGTCTAATAACCAAAGTCCGTTTAAACGGACTTAAGTTTTAAGCCAAGAAATTTATTTCTTGGTGACTTATCATCAGAGTGAAATAGTCTTGCCCTACCCGAAGAATTAGTCGTTTAGAAATCGATGCATAATGTTTATATCTACATAGCCGTGTTGTTTATGTTTGAAAGCTTTGGGGCTAGTGCCTATGATTGAGAAACCTAGTTTTTCCCATAGTGCGATCGCACTTTTATTTGTACTGACAACTAAGTTTAATTGCACTGCTTGATAGCCTTGTAGCTTTGCCTGTTCTATACAATACTGGGCTAGAGCTTTACCGATACCTTGATGTTGATAGTTAGGATCGATTACCATGCAGAGGTTGGAAACGTGAGAGCCAAGTTCTCGAAAGTTAGGAGTCAGCTTTGCCATACCTGCAATGACTCGATCGACTTCAATAACATAAGTGGTAATCTTCGGTGCAAACCAATAAGCAAAGATATCTTCACGACTGGCGTTAGTAGTAAAAACGTAATTCTCTTCGGGTGTAATGGCTGAGAGAAAGACGGGCAGCATTGCCTCAAAATCTGATTCTGTTGCCTGGCGAATGGTTGTTTGAGGGATTGTAGTACTACTCATAACTCAATATTCTCCAATTAAGGTGTTATCGGTTATGGTACTGGAATTAGATTAAAACAAAATGAATACTCGCCTAGGCGTTGGTAATTTAATGTATGACTTACAAAATGTTTCGGTTCGTAGCTATTAGCTATTAGCTATTAGCTTTTAGCTTTTTTGATTTAACTAGCTTGCAGCCAAATTAAAAATCATACCTTTATTTACCAATAGCGATTTTCCAGAGATTAATCACTATTAATCAGATCCAATTTCATCTCAACCTGTCTAAGATAGCCTTCGTCATTGAGGGTTTCGGAAGCGATTTTATTTTCTTCCACAGCAGCTTGAATTAAAGTCTCAGCGTTAACTTGTCCACGTGCGATCGCAGTTTCTAAAGCTGAATAGCTAGGAATACCTCGGTCTTGAAAATAACCGTTACGGGCTAAATTGACTAGATTAACTGGAGTAGTTGTTTCAGAAGTCGAAGAAGGCGTGGCATTGACACCAGGACTAAATACACTAGAAAGACCGATGACAGCGAGGGAAATACTACCGATAATTGAACGTTTCATGATTAATTCTCCTTAAGTTGTTAGTTGTGGTTTGAGCAGTAAGTAATGTGATGTTGTTAATCTTGAGTCATCAGATCGAGTTTCATTTCCACAGAGTTGATATAACCTCGATCGTTAAGGGTTTGGGGGGTAATTTTGTTTTCTTCCACAGCAGCTTGAATTAAAGTCTCAGCATTGACTTGTCCTCTAGTAATGGCTGTATCTAAAGCTGAATGACTGGGAATACCTTGTTCTTGGAAATAACCATTGCGAGCTAAATTAGCTAAATTAGATGGAGTGGTTTGAGAAGTGGCGTTGACGCTTAAAGGACTAGCGATCGCAACTACTAGCATTGAAATTCCAGCGAAAATAGAGCGTTTCATGTTTAAATCTCCTTGATTTATTAGTTTGTGTTTTGTATGGTTGTTTGAGCAATTACTTTATTGCCAGCAATTACTGTAAATCCAGCTATGGCTAAAAGCGATCGCGTAAAGATACGACGCGATATATTTGATTTAGTCATAATTTTCTTAATTTAGGCAGCAACTTTTGCTGAAAGTTTTTTCAGTAACTTCACCATCGCCTCGCCTACACCTGCTGCTGAGGCTGGATTTTGTCCTGTTACTAAGCGATCGCTAGTTACTACTTTTTTCTTAAAATTAGCTGCTTTTTCTACACTTGCACCTCGTTCAATTAATTTTGATTCCAATAAAAAGGGAACGACATCAGTTAAACCAACGGCTGCTTCTTCTTCATTGGTGAAACAAGATACTTTTTTCCCTGTAACTAAATAATCACCATTAGACAACTGAAGATTAACCAAACTTGCAGATCCATGACAGACAGCACCAACAATACCACCGCGATCGTATATAGTTGCAGTAATTTCAGCTAATTCTAAATTATCTGGAAAGTCCCACATTGTACCGTGTCCGCCAGCATAAAAAATGGCATCGTATTCAGATGGATTTATTTGACTGGGATGCAGTGTATTTTCAATTTTGGCAACTTTATCTGCATCTTCCAAAAATGCTTTATTAATCGGATCTTTGAAATCTATTCCACTCATCGGTGCGTTACCACCTTGAGGACTGACATATACAACTTCCAAACCAGCGCGTTCAAATACCGCTTCAGGATGAGTGACTTCTGGTAAATAAAAACCTGTTTCTTTTTTTGTATCACCAAGAGTGTCGTGACTGGTTAATACCAGCAAAACTTTTTGAGACATAATAAACCTCGTATTCAAGTTAGAGTAAGCTTTTTGGGTTCGGGTGAAATGTTTTTTGTCCCGA
>JBDKJC010000610.1:0-3308 GCA_039796815.1 Cyanobacteriota bacterium
TGCTGCCAAAAGACTCATATTTGCATTAAAGCTAATTATGATGATCTTGAATAGGTTTGTATAAGTTAAACCATGGTTACGTTACACTTCTATATCTCTTGTCAAATATTGCAACTATTTGCTGGTGGTTAAGACCAGAAATTGAGCTGGAGTTGACATGATTGGTAAAATTTGATCATTTAAGTAATAACCATAGAGACTGACTGTGATTCTCTCTCCACGTAAGATAGCCAAGGGTTTTGCTCTCAGTAGCTGGACTTTGCTAGTAATGGCGATCGCTTTAATTATCGCCTTACCGATTTTATTTGTTTTTAGCAGTGTTTTTACTAAATCTGGTGCTGTCTGGAAACATCTAGCTGCCACAGTTTTACCGAGTTATATTTTAAACTCCTGTTGGCTTATGCTGCTGGTGGGAATAGGAGTTTGCCTAATTGGCGTGGGTACGGCGTGGCTGGTGACGATGTGCCGTTTTTGGGGAAGTACATGGTTACAGTGGGGTTTATTGCTGCCCTTGGCTGCCCCTGCATATCTCTTAGCCTATACCTATACCGAGATGCTGGACTACTTTGGTCCCGTGCAGGTAGCCTTGCGTAACTTATTCGGTTGGACAGGGGTTGAAGATTATTGGTTTCCTGAAATTCGTTCTTTATGGGGGGCAGCTTTAATGTTGTTGTTGGTGCTATACCCCTACGTTTATCTCTTGGCACGGGTAGCATTTTTAGAGCAGTCAGTCTGTACTATAGAAGCTAGTCGCTCTCTAGGCTGTAGTCCTTGGCGGAGCTTTTTCACGGTGGCTTTACCCTTGGCAAGACCAGCAATTATGGCAGGTTTAGCCCTGGCGTTAATGGAAACCCTTAATGATTTGGGGACAGTCGAATATTTTGGCGTAAACACCTTTACGACGGGAATTTATCGTACCTGGTTAGGCATGGGAGAAAGATCGGCAGCTGCCCAGTTAGCAGCTTTTTTGATGATCTTTGTGTTAATTTTAATTGTTTTAGAAAGGCGATCGCGTAGTGCAGCTCAATATTACGAGCGCTCCAGCTCAATTAAGAGAATCGTCCCTTTTCAGCTCAACCTTGGGCAGAGTTTAGGGGCGCTAATTGCTTGTTTATTACCCATAATTTTTGGCTTTATCATTCCTGGGGCTTATCTATTGCAGCTAACCTTAAACAACCTTGATAGTGCTTTTGATAGTGACTTTAGAGATTTAGCCCAGCATAGTTTTATTTTAGCCAGCATTACAGCGATCGCAGCTATGATCATCTCGTTATTCATGGCTTATGGACAAAGACTAGAACCCAATTGGCTGATGAAAACGGCGGTCAGAATTTCGGCTATGGGTTATGCGATTCCAGGTTCAGTAATTGCGGTGGGAGTATTAATTCCTGTGGCGGGGTTAGATAATCTGATCGATAGTTGGATGCGATCGGCGTTTAATATTTCTACGGGGTTGCTCCTTTCAGGGACAATTTTCTCATTAATCTTTGCTTATTTAGTCCGCTTTTTGGCAGTTGGTTTCGGTTCTGTGGAATCTAGCCTCAACAAGATTGCGCCCAGTTTAGACGATGCTTCCCGTAGCCTGGGGTACGGTTCAACTAGCACCCTCTGGAATATTCATACGCCTTTGATGTCAGGCGGATTACTAACTTCCGCCATGTTGGTCTTTGTCGATGTGATGAAAGAACTGCCTGCTACTTTAGTTATTCGCCCCTTCAATTTTGATACTCTGGGTATCAGAGTCTATCAATACGCTTCTGATGAAAGACTTGCCGAAGCCGCTGCCCCAGCTTTAGCCATCGTCCTAGTGGGTATAATCCCTGTCATTGTTTTAAGTTGGCGGATTAGCCATTCTCGTTAATCGTTAACTGTATAACTCGATCGCTAGTGACTTTTAACCCCAATCATATAAGCCTTAAACTCATTATCAATACCTTTAAGCTGAAAATTCCTTACCTGTCCCCAATTAATATTTTGATTGAGAGCATTAGCCGTAGTTTCGGAAATCAGAATACTATTGGGTAAAGTTACACCTTGCAAGCGAGAAGCAATATTAACCACCTTGCCGACAGCTGTATAGTCTTTCCTTTGTCCCCCACCAAACATTCCTACTACCGCCTTACCTTGGTGTATCCCACAGCGCATTTGCAGAATCGGGATTGAACGACTGCCGTTGACTTTAGCTTGCCAGCGTTGATTTAACATCTGGAGATAAAAATACATTGTTTTAGCCGTAGAAATTGCTTTTCTGGCTTGTTCGGGGCAAGATAAATCTTCTGGTGCGCCAAACATTGCCATAACGCCATCGCCAACAAATTTATCTACTGTACCATGGTGGTCGAATACCGCTTTGGTCATTGCTTCGAGATATTCATTGAGAATTTCTGCCAGTAGGACAACTTCCAGGCGACTCGATAAATTCGTAAAGCCGACCAAATCACAGAACAGGACGGTAATGCGCCGAGGTTCAGGAGTTAGATCGAGAGAAAGCTTGCCTGTAGCTGCCTTGTTGACGATCGCTGCGGGTAAAAAACGCTTGAGGACTGATTCAGTCAAATAGTAATTGAGCTTTCTAACTTTTTCTTCTTCCAACTGAAGCTGTTGATATAGTTTGGCTTGCTGTACGGCGATCGCTGCTTGAGAAGCTACCGCTTCGGCTAATTCTACTTCTGAAGTACTCCAGTCACGAGAGGCATCAGACTGTCTGAGGGTGATACTGCCAATAATTTCTCGATCTAAAAGTAACGGGACGATCATCAAAGCTCTAGCTTTAGCGTGCCAAGGAAGCTCATACCGAGCCATATTTCGCTGTTTTTCTAAATCTTTAGACATAACAGTTTTCTTGGTAAACAATAGAGCTTGTAAAATCGGATTTTCGGCAATCGGGACACTAGAGGTAGTCGCCTGTTGCCAATCAGCAGAATCGAGAATAATTTTTTGCGGTTCGAGAGGATTATAAAGACCAACACAGCGGACAAAGCGATCGCTTTGCGTCCAAAGAGAAAGTGTGCAGCCATCAACCTTTAAAGCCGATCCCAATTCTTTAGCGATCGCCGCAAACATCACTGGCGGTTCTAAACTAGAACGAATTGTATTGGTAATGCCATTGATGGTAGTCTCTTTTTGCGCTAATTCTTGAACCTGTTGATGAGCTAAAACTTGGTTAATGGCGATCGCTGCTTGAGCAGCTACGGCTTCAGCTAACTCAATTTCCGCAGGAGTCCAAAGACGAGAAATATCAGACTGTCTGAGGGTAATACTGCCAATGATCTCTTCATCGACAAGTAATGGGACGATCATTAAAGCTC
>JBDKJC010000611.1:0-3303 GCA_039796815.1 Cyanobacteriota bacterium
AAAACTTCTAGCAAAACATCTAAATCTCGAAGCGCACCTAAAGAATGTCCGATTTTTGCCAGATTTTTGACCGTCACGATTTCTGGTAGATTCATCGCCCAAGCAAAGCTGGCGATCGCACTTTGTAAGCGTCTTAATCCTACTCGCATTTGGTGCAAGTCTTCTGGGTCTTTATCTTTAAACACCCCAGCTTCATGTTTAAATATTTGACGACTGTGTTTAGCGATCGCTTTATCGGCTGATTTTTTCAAAATAACTACGTCATTTTTCTCAGTAGTCTTTGATAAACGCTTATTCATTGGGGGTAAAGTTAGTGTTGTCTAAAAGTTCTTGTTTTGATTGCTCTAGCTGTTGCCAAAGCTGCTTGATTTCCAGATAAGTTGCTTTAGGAGAGATTTTTCCATTGGCTTCTAAATTGCAGAGATAAAATACCTGTTGGGCAAACTCTTGTAAATTGGAATTAAAAGCTAAATTGCTAGGGCTAAACTCACCATGATATCTGCCTATCGGGTATAAAAAACTGTCTTTGAGATTTTTTGTCATTGTCAGTTCTCTAGATATTCACCTTATTAATACTTTTAGTATAGGAGAAATAAGTTGCAAAAGTCTTGAATACTCTCGGTTTGTTAAGAATTAAATTTGACGTTTTGTTTAGTAAAAGTTCTATAGTTGAGTAATAAAGAATCTATCTTTAAGTTGATATTTAATCAATTAATCCTCTCTTTTATCCAATAAAACTATTATCGATGATTGTCGATTAATCTACATTCACACTACATTCAGATTTTCAACTAATAACTAAATCAAGAATGTAGAAACATACAAATTTTAAAAGCTGCTTGTGAATTTTAAACGGTTTATTTCAATTTTAATTAGCGTTGCACTTCTGATTTATATCTATACTCAGATTGATGTTGTCAATTTGCTTGAAGTATTGCAAAATTGCGATCGCCTGATGCTAATGGTCAGTTTAGTCATGGTAATTCCCATCACCCTAGTTACCTCCTGGCGATTGCAACAGTTAGTACCCCAGCATAGTTTGGGGTTTTTGGAAGCCAATCGTTTAATTTTGGGTGCAAGTGTCCTCAACATGGTTTTACCGTCCAAAATGGGGGATATCGCCAAGTCATATTTTATGTCCCAGAGGTCAAAGATTAGCGGTAGTCTGGCTCTGTCTATCTCTATCTTTGAAAAAACCTGCGACCTACTTTCTCTCCTATTGTGGTGCGTATTTGGTCTATTACTCTATCCTGCCAAAGATAGTTTATTTTGGATCATGACCGCAGGAGTTGGTATTGGCTTGGGGATTGGTTTACTGATGCTAGGCTCACAATCTTTTGCCGATTGTTTTTTTGCGATCGCCATTAAATTTGCCCCCCAGAAACTTAAATCCAAACTTGAAAAAATGCAGGCTTCTTGGACAGAAATGCATGATTATTTTTGGTCAGACAAGCAGCAATTATTAATTATTACCAGTACCTCAGTATTTATTTGGTTTTTACATCTACTGCAAATTTGGTTATTTATTCTGGCTTTAAAAGCGATCGCACCTTTTTTAGTTAGTTTGGCACTTTCCCCTTTATCAATTCTGGCGGGATTACTACCACTGACTTTTGCGGGAATTGGTACGCGGGATGCTGCCCTAATTTACTTTTATCAAGATTACTTTAATGAGGCTACAGGAGCAGCTTTAGGATTATTATGTACCTCTCGCTATTTCATCCCAGCGCTGATTGGTTTACCGTTTTTAGGACAGATGCTCGGTGCTGCGAAAAAGATTAATCGTTGAACATCTAGATTTTCTCATACCAATTCTCTATGAAAATGCATTAAATCAAATTTGACTCCTTTGTCCCAACAGCGCGATTATTCAAGGCGAAATAAATTCGCCGAATCTCGCGCTCAAACTAAGCGGGATAAACGTCTTTGCCCCGAACTAAGCGGGATAAACGCCTTTGCGTCTTTGCGCGAGACTTATAATCAAAATATTTACTGCTATGAAAATCTAAACAAAAAAAAGAGGCTAGCAACTAAGCTAACCTCCAAAATACTGTTACGAAATCTAAAAATCTTTTGGCTTAACCCCCAGCTACAGCAGGAACAATACTCACTTCATCACCATCGCTGAGTGCTGTATCTGTACCTTCAAGGAATCGAATATCTTCACTGTTAACGTAAAGATTCAAGAAACGACGGGGTTTACCATTTTCATCGCAAATACGGGCTTTGATACCTGGACAGTTGGTTTCCAAAGCATCGATAAGTTGATCGATATTGCTACCATCACATTCAATAGTTGCCTGATTGTTAGTGAACTTTTGCAAAGGAGTTGGAACTAATACTTTAACGGTCATAATCGATTGAAAAATAAATAAACGATAAACCAGACTTGATGGACTTGAAGGTAATATTTTAAAAAGCTATCAGCTATTAGCTATTAGCTAGGGCAAAGCCCTTTACTTTTAACTTTTAACCAGCAGACTAGACGCTAGTTTGTTGCCACTCCAGACGCTCCAAAGTACGCGATCGCTCTAGCGCACGCTCGAAGCTATCTAATTTTGGCTCGATGGTTAAAGGCTCACCGATATATCCTTGCACTGCTTCTTGGGTTTTCAAACCATTACCAGTAATATAAACAACTGTTTTCTCATCAGGGTTAATTTTACCAGCTTCCACTAGTTTCTTTAGCACAGCAATAGTCGTACCACCAGCAGTTTCGGTAAAGATACCTTCAGTTTCTGCCAATAGCTTCATACCTTCGATAATTTCAGCATCAGTGACGCTTTCAATATTACCGTTGGTTTTACGGGCAATATCTAGAGCATAGTAGCCATCGGCAGGATTACCGATCGCAATTGATTTGGCGATCGTATTAGGTTTAACAGGAGTAACAAAGTCTCTGCCTTCTTTGAATGCTTGAGCGATGGGAGAACAACCTTCTGCTTGTGCGCCACTAAAGCGAACTTGCTTGTCTTCGATTAAACCGACTTTGACAAATTCGTTAAAGCCTTTATAGATTTTGGTAAATAGAGAACCAGAGGCTAAAGGTGCAACGATATGATCGGGTAGTTCCCAGCCTAACTGTTCTGCTACTTCGTAACCTAGAGTCTTAGAACCCTCAGAATAGTAGGGACGAAGATTGATGTTGACGAAACCCCAACCGTAGCTGTTGCCTACTTCAGAACACAAACGGTTTACTTGATCGTAGTTACCTTTAACCGCCATAACAGTGGGGTTATAAATTAAAGTACCCATAATTTTTCCTGCTTCTAAGTCCGCAGGAATAAATACGCAACAGTCCAT
>JBDKJC010000612.1:0-3299 GCA_039796815.1 Cyanobacteriota bacterium
CCACTATATAACTGACTAAAAGCTTGGCGGACAGCAAGATTATCGCTGGGAATTGGCATTGCGGAATTGACACCAGGTTTGAGACTAGCGATCGCCATTTTGCCCTTGAGAATATAAGGAGTAGTCACACCGACATTAACAGCCTGAGTGGGTCGATCTTGAGGTAACTGGGCTAACAATCGATTCATCCAGCCATCAGGGGTATTTTTTACGCCTGGAGTACCGTTTTCTAAATAATCTTGAGCCTGAAAATGCGATCGCTCCAGTACGGGAGAACCACTAGCATGGACAAAGGCTAATTGCTTATTCTGCCAAAAAGGCATCAGTTCTTTAAGTTGAGGATGTAAACCAAAAAAACCATCGAGATCGATTGTCCCATTAGGCTGCTGTGGATAGGGTATAGCAATTGTTGGTCTGGCTTCATAATATTCTGCTGCTTGATGGGGGATCACAATGTTCAAGCCATCAACAGCACCTCTAAGAAAAACCACTACCAAACGCTTGCGATTTTTAAGGTTATTAGTATTTGGCTGTTGCGCTACCCAGCTATTACAACCGATGGGGAGTAACATTCCTACCGTAGCTAAACCTGTCGCCGTTAAAAAACTTCTTCTTCGCATCTCTGTTTATTCTCTTAATGATCTTAATGATTTAAGCTACCTACCGATAAATTACAATTCCTCCCCATCTCCCTATCTCCCTATCTCCCTATTAATCATCGATACATTGCTTCGGGACTTCCCATCATCAAAGCAGTACGCAGCTTGACAGGCGTTTGTTCAATTACTGCTTGGGTATGGGAGGAAATTGCTCCTAAATTTTGTGCCAATTGTGGCATCTCAACTCGACTGTTTTGATTTAGAACGCCATTAGCGATCGCTCTAGCAAAACCTGTCCGTTGTAGCATTGCTTGGGGATTTAACCAAATTGATTGAGTATTGCTATATCCATTAGGAGATACACATCCATAGGTGGGCATTGATAGCTGAAATAGCATCCCGCGCAATCTTTTGAGGTTTGGCTCTTGAATTTCTCCTAGGCGCACGAGGGAAACTAGATACTGGTAAGGGGTTTTAAACTTTGCTCCAAAATACTGCGGATCGTTGAATTCCTGGCTATGAATTAAAGCATCCAGAACTAGCTGGATATTTCCTTGACTATCAAGAAACTTCTTCGCTAGATGGTTAACTAAAGATTCAGGGGGTCGATCGGCGACAAAATATTGCGCTAGCTCATAACTAATATGATGGGCAGTTGCAGGATGATTCGCTAGTATCTTTAATGCCTGCTCTCCTTCTTGAATACCATTAGCAGCAATTTGGTGTTGCAAAAATAGTTTATTTTGGAAATCATGACGGCTAGCAAAAAAGAAAAAACCTTGCTGTTTGCCCTTTTTCCCTGAACGATCGGTACTCCAACCAGTAAATATGCGAGCCAGAGCGATTACATCATCCTGACTATAGCCTCCGTCTACTCCCAGAGTATGTAACTCCATTAACTCACGAGCATAATTTTCATTTAGACCCCTGTTGTACTTTTGTCCAGCGGGGCTATCGGGCGCGGTATTCATTTGGTTATCTAAATACATGAGCATCGCTGGATGTTTTGCTGTGGCTAATAACAAATCATAGAAGTTGCCTAAAGCATGAGTCCGAATTTGATTTTCATAGTCGTATAACCAAAACTTAACCGCGTCTTTCTGAGCGTAAACATTAAAGTGATTGAACCAAAAATCGACCATCACTTCCTGTAGCTGACGATTAGAGTAAATTGCTCTCAATAGATGAGCATCCTGAGCTTGGTTGATTGTTTCAACAGCTAATTTTCTGATGTCTAGCTGAATTTCTTGCTGTTGTTCACTTGATAGTCGAGTATTTTTGAGCTTTTGGCGTAGGGCAGTAGCATCTTGATTCAGTTCGATTGGGTTTCGCTTAATTAGATCGAGCTGGGTTAAATAATCTTTTAGTCGGGAAGGTTCACTAAGAGATTGAGGCTGAAGCTGAGACTGAATATAAGCTTCAATTCCAGTTTCAGCAATTTGTTCTAGCTCGACTGAAGTTGCGCCAAAGCTCAATCTAGATAAGACATGTCTTTGATGATCGAGGGATTCACTAGCGCCAAGATCATTAATAGGATTTAACCAGAACGAGCTTAAAATTATGCTAACAAACCAGCTAAATAGCTTACTGACCATAGAACTACAACTAATTTTAATTTTATCAAAAGCTATAAGCTCCAAGCTCTAAGCTCTAAGCTAAGGTTTGTCGGTATGAGTTTTTAATTAAAGCCCCGAGCTAAATGGGTTTAAGACCCCTAGTCTTCAATTAGGAGGGGTTCAAAACCTCTTCTACCTATCGCTTATAGCTTACGGCTTATAGCTTATAGCTAAGGGCTTCGCCCTTTATTTAGGCATCGCAGTTCTCCTCAAAGCAAATTTCAAGTATTAGTAAGTACTAGATTTAATACCTACAACTGCGATCGCTAAATTATTTAGTTAGACGAAGTTCTATGAATAAAGGTTGCAAAAATGAGTTTTTTTGATACAGAAAATTAATTATTAGATATTATTTTCATAGATATAAAATCAATTTAGAAACTATTTATTCTAAGTTTTGCTCGATCCCCAATTATGATGACTAAATTCTCTAGTTTCTAATTAATATCTGTATTATTTAACCTGACAAAAATATTTAGGAAAATTAAGCTCATGAAAGTTTCTTCTGATTTAAGTCAATCAATTATATTCGCTCTATTTCTTGCTTTTAGCAGTATAGCTGTAATTTTGCTAATGTCGCTGGTTGGAGGTTAGATTTAATAGTTTTTAATTTCTTGAGAATTACATCCAGACAAACTAGACAAACTATCTAATTAAAATAATTAAACACTGTACTATGATTAAAGCATTTTGCAGTGTTTTTTAGTCTTGAATAATTGTTTTAGAAACCAGTCGCGTCTTTTTGCGATCGCCCTGGGATAAATCTTTGCCGATCTGTAGTCGAGTGGCGTTGGTTTGCAAGATCGTTGCAGCTGTCTTGTCTCCAAGTTGTAGAGCCGTTTTAGCAGCAGTTTGTAACATTGTAGCTGCCCCAGAGCGATCGCCATCTTGTAATTTAGTTTCCGCAATTTGAGTTTGACGATATTTAGCGAGGGTCAAAATATGATTTTGTACTTCATCACTGGGTTGAGCCTGATATGAATCTTGAGATTCTAATTCAATCACTAAAACATTAGAATGAAGATTTTCTTGATTAGTACTAGGATCGTCGTACTTCAGCTGAACCGCTGCAATTTTATGTATG
>JBDKJC010000613.1:0-3298 GCA_039796815.1 Cyanobacteriota bacterium
ATTATCGGTTCGGTGTAAGTAAACTCTAAGGGTGGTAGTGATTTTTTGAGATAACCGCCTCCACTCTGTCGTTTATATCCAGTCTGCGTTACTGATTTTAAGAACGAATAAATTAACTTGCGATCGCTAGCATACTCAAAATCCGTCGATCGCACCAAACAATCCTGCCCCACCCCTGCCTCATTCTGAAAATGATGGAACATCAACACCCGCCGACACAACCGATAGGTACGCACCTCAAACCCCGATCGATAGAAAGAGAAGGGATCTGGGCGCAGTGTATCTGTAGTCCATTGGGTCGGCTCTTTGGGGCTGGGATTATCGCGATCATGTTCGCCATAGTCAAACACCACCTCAAACAGCCAATCTCGACGCACACTCAAGTCTTCATCAGTTTTTTGTCTGGGGGTAGCATTTCCATAATAGATATGCTTGAGATAGCGATTAGCGGATCGACTTGCTGGCGTGCGATTACTTTCGTGGGCATGAGCTAGATCGATTCCGACTGAGTTATTTTCATCCTCCGATCGATAGCTGTAGTAAATGGCATTGCCCTTATCGTCATAGCTCTCACAAATGAGCCAACTAAAAACATGGGTCGGATGTTCGGGATCGGCAATACGACTATTCTCCGTCTTGCCATACAGAGTAGTAATGTTTTCCTTAGAAAGCGATCGCCAGTGAGTTTCTCCAGTATCAACTTTCGTCCAGCGTTCGATGCGGGCAAATAATCCTTCAATCCGAGGACGATACTGTCGAATCAGATAACCATTATTTGTAGTTTCTGCAATCGTTCCATCGGCTTTTAATACTGGTACTAAATCTTCTGCACCAGAGAGAATAAACTCATCCGACTCTTCACCATCCCCATAACGAGGCAGTCCCTTATCAGTCTTACGGGTAATCGACGGTAACGACAAGTTCCAGCCCATCCCAAAAATGCCGTTACCTGCCCCAGAATCATAAGTAAGAGATAACTGTGGTCCGAATCCAGAACGCCCAGGAGAAGTGGAGATCGGTACTGACATCGATCCAGTTCCAGTGACTGGATTAGCAGCAAACTTTTCACCCATTCCTTTAATCGCGCCGCCGCCTTTGGGCAAAGAGACGGTGGGAGGACTAGAAAAATAGTTTTGCTCCTTAGAACTTTCAGAACCATCAACTTTGTTATTTGGGGTACTGAGCATTATCTATTTATCCCGTTTGAATTTGGCTTGGTGACAAATACAGGTATCAATACTTCTGGAAATTAATAAAGATGGTTTATCTAAACATTATTAATTTAGGTATTCCCTTACACTACAACAAACTAAATTTTGTAAGCTTAAAGTCTTTAAAGACTGTTATTTAAAAACTTAAATCGAGATATTTATTTAAAATAATCCATATTTAGCCATATTTATAGATTTATTAGTCATTATTAAGATGAGTATTTTTCTACTCTGGCTCATCTAATTTGATATAGGTGCGATCCATTCACCGCACATCTTAATAGCTGTCAAACTCCTTCAGCGCGGGGTAAGGTTGCCTACTGAGACATTAATCAGACAAGCTGGATACCATTTAGTACGATGTTTGGTTTCTTTGACTTCGATTAATCTTCCATTTGATTGAGTAACCCAACGCTCTATCTGCTGTAGTAATACTTTGGTTTCCTCAATACTGGCTCTTTCCTTAGTTAATCCTGAAGTAATCAAAGCAGCAACATTAAGTAGCTGGGGATAATCTATTATCTCCCATTGATTTTCACTACCAATTAAATAACTAACCCAGGATTCCCACTCAGGACTATACTTCAACTTATTCACATAAAGCAGATGCAATAGATTTAAAATTAATTTTTGCCTACTCTTGCTCTGCGATCGCATCCAATAACCTCGCTACTGCTCCACTTTTAGTTGCCGAACCTATTTTATCTTGATAAGCTTGCAAGCGGTAATAGGTTTCTTCGTCCAATCTCACCTTGTATTCAACTCCAACTCCCGCAGTATAGTTAACCTCACGAAAACTAGGTTGATTTTTTTCATTTATTTCTTTCACGCAGTCAACAAATTTAATTCGTTTAACTGTTTCTTTAACTATACGAGCTGAAGGAACTCGTCCTTCAGATTTTTCCACAGCAGTGCGCCATACTTCTTTTTGTTGTTTCAGTGGTAATTTAGCCAGTGGTCTACATTGTGATTCTTTGGTTGGCAAAACACTAGTACTTTTGTTCGAGTGAACAAATTGTTCACTTTTCAAATTTTCAACCACTTCAGCAGCATCAATCAAATAATAAGCTGCGCGTTTAGTAAAATCGAAGCGATCGCGAACATAAGATTCAAAAGTAGCGTGAGTTTCTCGATACAATCTCTGATCTCGTAAGAGTTTTAGAGCTTTACCTGCAACAAAAAAGGCTTGTTGTACAGTACTTTCTAGATCATCTCGTTCTAATTTTTCTGCCTCGGACAATATGCGTTTAGAAACAATATTATTAACCACCCGCCATTCGTCCCGATCATTGTGTTCTACCCGATCACCCAATTCTTTCAGTCTATGTCTGACCTGGGAAATAGAAGCACCGAGAGACATCGCGAGTTCTACAATGCAGATATAGTCGTCAACCTTAGCTAGTTGAACAATAAGCTGATCAGATGATATCATTTTCATACTTAATAAATATAAGAAATTAAAAAATTCAACTAATGGGAAGGAGAGCGCAAAAAAGTGGAGAAAATCGCTTAAAATGAACTCATGTCAGAGTCAAACCCACCTGTCACATATCAGCTAAAAATAGTATTAGTCGGCGTAAGTCCTATAAATAATATTTTAGCCGATCGCGGTAAGAATCTTGATTTCCGTCAACTCCAGTATTTACCTATTTTGATATCTACCACTATCGGAACAGGGTCTAAAATATCCCGACCTGCTTCAACCATAACCCTTTCTAAAAGCTGAGCCACGCGATCGCCTGAATCCTTTCTCGCTTCGATTACTAACTGATCGTAGGCAGTCAAAACCAGGTGAGCATCCAGTCCTTGTGCAACTGATTCTATATACCAGCTAGATATTGCCCGCTTTAAAATATCAGCACAATCAGCCTGAATAGGATAGTTGATAATCTGGTTAAGCTTCGGGCTTTTACTCGACCAAATATTAACTCTGCCCAAACTAGATTGAGCCTGTTGTTGACCCTGTTGCCACCGACGGCGACATGAGGAGTGATACTCGGCAATTTCAGGATAGAGAGAGAAAAACATTTCCCGCAGTTCCTTTGCCCGTTCCCAGCTCAAGTAGACATTGAACTTTTTGGCGGCAT
>JBDKJC010000614.1:0-3298 GCA_039796815.1 Cyanobacteriota bacterium
CTGAGCAACCGAATCAATGTCGGCGGTAATTTGTTCTTGTAGATCGGAAATACCGTTGCGATTTTTAAAATTGCGCAGGTTTGCTTCGGCATCTTCTACCGCAGTCTCTAGTTTTGGTAGTTGCTGTTTGATAAAATCGCTGTCTTTTAGTGCTGCTTCACTGTTAGATAGAGCATACCCTTCAGAGTACAGTTCTACCGCTCGATTAACAAAGGAAACTGCCACTTCAGGATCTGGATTCTCATATGATATTTGTAATAAATCAGTTCCAATGACAGGTTGAACCTTAAGCGCTTTTTTGACAGTTTTATAAGTAAGAGGTTTACCATTTTCTGATTTCAGGTCGAGTTCTTGAATTACTTTTTCAATAATGGTTCTAGAACCGAGAATCTCTGCTTCAGTCTCAATCGGGTCTTTTTCTAAAACGGTTTTTTCTACTTCAGGATTACCATCTGCAATGCCAATGCGACTTGAGGTTTGCTCTGGCTCAATTAGCAATTTTGCCTCAGCTTCATAAATGTTTTTTGATGCTAAAGCTGCAATTAAAGAAAGAGTAACAATCCCGGCAAAAGTTGCACCAGCAGGAATCCAGTGTCGTCTGATTACCTGCCAGTAACGACCAAAATCGATATGCTCTTCAATGGGTAAGTTAGAATCCATAAATTTCAACTTGCTGAATTTATTGTATTAATTTTATTTATCTTGAGAAATAAGTGCGATCGCTATTTCGATAACTATGAAGACCGTAAATACTAATATATTAATATGCACCTTTTGCCAAAAAGACGACCTGAACTGTCTGGAGCAAAATTTTAAAATCAAGGGCCAAAGACCAGTTTTCAATATATTCAAAATCTAAATCGAAGACACCTTCAGAACCAGTATCAGAACGACCGCTAACCTGCCATAATCCTGTAATTCCTGGTAATACTTCTTGTCGAAAAAAGTGATCCTGAGAAAATTTAGCGACGTCTCTCACAGGCAAGGGTCTGGGTCCAACCAAACTCATTTCTCCTCGCAGGACATTAAGTAGCTGGGGTAGTTCATCAAGACTATAGCGACGTAGATACTTACCAATCCGAGTTATCCGAGGATCGTCTTTGATTTTAAATAAGATTCCTCCCTGAATTTCATTTTGCGCTTCAAGTTTTTGCTGTAGTTCACTAGCATTTTCTACCATGGTACGAAACTTACAGATTTTGAAGTGATTTCCTTTAAGACCAACTCGGGTCTGTTGGTATAAGATTGCACCTGGGGAATCTAACTTAATTAGTAAGGCAATTATCAGCAATGGTAGACCAATAATGGCTAACAACAATGAAGACACCAAAATATCAAAAACTCGCTTGCTGAAAAAGTCAATGCCGACAATTGCTGATTGAGCAAATCTAATCGTTGGTACACCAATAATCGTCGCAATTTCCGCCTGTCTTTCAGGCAATTTAAAATTAATGGGCAGAATTCTCCAGTTGACACCAATCGTTCTTAGTTTCCAATAAAGACTAGCCGCTCCTTTCACCGCTTCCCATGAGCAGATAAACACTTCATCTAGCTCTTTATAGTTGATTTTATCTAGAGCCAGGTATAGTGCCTCATCTTGATGAAATTTGGATAGGTCTAACTGTCCTGCAATTTGATAAACTTCACTACTTTCTAATAAGGCTCTTGAACTTTTTAATTCTTCTGGGTTACCAATCAAGAGAATTTTTTGTCTTAAAGGATAGTATTTTTGACGCACATAAGACCATACCCAATTTAAAACTATACGCTGTAAAGTGACGAGTGAAATCGTGATTATGCTAGCTATTAATAATTGATAAATAACTTGAGACTCATAAAATCGCCAAACAATTGGTACAATCGCTATATGTGCCAATAAAACAGCTTTGATTGGGTTTGACAGGTTGCGACTTTTATTTCCCTTACGGTATAAATCGTAAGCAGAAAATAGAAAGATCATAAATCCTAATACAGTCAAAAAAAGACTGAGCATTGCTGGATTTTTGTGCATAAAATCAGAATTAAGTTGCTCCCAACTATAGTCACAAGCAATTAACCATCCTAAACTCAAAGCCAAACTGTCCATCAAGAACAAAATAACTATTTTTAGTCTATAGGAAATTTCTTTTTCAGCTAACTTTAAATACCCAGGAGAACGAAGATCTCTATTCTCTACCATCTGATCATCTAAACGATCTTGCTTATTTACCGCGTAGTCTGGAGTACTAGAGAATTTATCTAACATAAACTTATTTTTGAATTAGTTTTAAAGTTCTGAATCAGAGCAATAAATTAATAGCAGTACGAACTCTTAACTTGAACTATATTGTGGAAATATGTAAAAATACTTGAGTGTTCCGCTAGTAACTTATATGGGAGCTTTTTTGAAGATAATTAAACTTTAAAAAATATTAGTAATTTAGTATATACAATAATAGCTAAGTTAAGTATATTCATTTAAGAGAAAATACTTAGTCCTAGATTAATGTATAACCTACGGTTGATTATGCTGTCAATGCCTTAACTAAAACGAAGCCAACACTTTACAGCAACTTCATTTAGGATGCAGAAAAAAGTGAAAAACTTTAGTAGAAAATACTCAGCTAAAAAATATCTTTTCGCCGCAGCACAATCAAAGCAACCACACTGTAAATTAGAGTGTGAACTATTAAAATTCCCCAATTAAGACTGAGATTTGACCAAGTAGCTTCATAGACTGAAGAAGGTTGAAAGATGTCTTTTAGCACTTCACTAGTTAAAATGGGGGTAGGTTTAGGAGCCATGGCATTAACGTCAGCTAAAGCACCATATGCTCCAATTGACCAGCGACTAAGCATCAACCAAGACAACTTGCTCGACCATCCTGTTAAGTTAAAAAGTACGCCAGAAAAGATAATTTGGGGAATCATTACTAGAGGTAAAATCCCATTACCTTCGTTCTCAGTTTTCACTAATGCAGACAGCATCAAACTCAAACTAGTACTAGCAAGTAAAGTTAAAAAAGTAGTAATCGCAAAGCCTAAAGACCAAGGAATTAGTTGAGATTGCGGGGATTGAAATACCAGTAATACAACTACAGAAATTAATAATGTTTGAACTACAGCCAGACCACCGCGAATAATTAGCTTAGAGGTTAAATAAGACCTTAATCCCAAATTAAGTAAGCGTTCACGAAAGTAAATTGCTGTTTCTTGAACTATCTCCCGAATAGAGTTAGCTAAACCAATCCAAATGGCGATTGAGCTAAAAATAAACAACAGACGAAGTGCTAAAGAAGCTTGAGTAATGCTCGGATTAT
>JBDKJC010000615.1:0-3297 GCA_039796815.1 Cyanobacteriota bacterium
CTACAAAACTTTTGACGTAACTTTATACGTTCATGACTGCCAATATTTAAGTGGTCAACCACAACCTTTGGAGTGCGAAGAAATTCACTGGGTAGAACCTGCCCAAATGAATCAATATCAATTTCCCAGCGCCAATAGTCAAATAATTAATCTTCTTCAACAAAGGGGCATAAGCCATGAGTCCCAAAAATAACTCTGAAAATTTAATCATTCGAGAATTCAGTGCGCCCAAGCAGATTAAACTGTTTACTTCCTTACAAAAGTCGCAGCTTAGCGGACGGTTAACCTTTAGCGATCCCGTTAAAAAAGATGAATGGCATTTTTATCTCTATCGGGGAGATCTGGTCTATGCTACAGGAGGTGTTCATCCGATTCGCCGTTGGCAGCGGAATTTGATTTTGAATTTGCCACAAATTCCTTTCCAGCTTTCCCATCTACAAGAAGAACTGACGCAGCAAAGAGTAGACTTAAGCGATAATATCTGGGAATATAAGCAACTATCCTACTGGGTAAAACAGCAGGTTATCACCCCTCAGCAGGCTAAAAAGGCGATCGCTTTTGTAATTAGTGAGATTATTTTCGATCTAACTCAAGCAAGACAAGTTATTTGTCGTCTTAACCAAAATAATATTTTAGCGGCAACTTTAGAATTAGTTGAGCCTGAGAATGCAATCACTCAAATAGAACAAGTTTGGTCGCTTTGGCAAGAAGCTCAAGTAGCAGATCGTCTACCCAACATGGCTCCTGTTATCTTACAACCTCAACAACTTCAAGAAAAAACTTCGATTTCTGCTTATCAAAGCCTCTGCAAACTACTTAATGGCAATCGAACCCTCAGAGATTTATCTGTCCAGTTGCGAACTTCACCTTTACAGGTAATCTGTTCTCTCTTACCGTATATTCAATCAGGAATTTTTGGTTTAGTTGATATTCCCGACTTGCTAGAGATAGTTAATCCTCACAACCAAGATAATGAACTTCAAGATCGTCCTTTAATTGCTTGTGTTGATGACAGCCCAATGGTTTCTCATCTGATGGAGCAAATTGTTAGTCTGGCTGGCTATCGCTTTCTGGCGGTTAACGATCCGCAGGATGCAGCTGGAGTGTTGATCAGTTGCCAACCAGATTTAATTTTCTTGGATGTTGTGATGCCCAGAGTTAACGGATACGATTTATGCGCTCAACTACGACGATATCCAGAATTTACCCAAACGCCAATTGTCTTTTTAACTAGTAGTTCAGGAGTGGTCGATCGCTTGAGAGCAAAAATAGTTGGCTCATCGGACTTTCTGCGTAAAACTGTTGATGCCGATGAGCTAGTGCAAAAGATTGAGGAGCATTTGGGACATAGGAATAATCCTAATTGAGCCAGCGAGCAAAATCAGTGGCGAAAGTTCCCTTAAAGATCGCCTCGCGAATTTCTTGAGTAAAACGAATTAATTCTGTAATATTGTGTAGTGAAATCATAATATAGCCGACCATTTCTTGCGATCGCAGCATATGGTTGAGATAAGCACGGCTAAAATTTTGACAGGCATAACAAGAGCAAGTTTCGTCAAGGGGTCGATAGTCCCGTTTATAAGCAGCATTTTTGATATTAGTCCGTTCACCACGAATTAAAGCTGCCCCATGACGACCTAAACGAGTAGGAATTACACAGTCAAACAAATCTATCCCTGATGCGATCGCCACAGCCATTTCGCGATAGGTTCCTACCCCCATTAGATAACGGGGTTTATTGGCAGGTAATAAAGGAGCGGTATGACGCACTGTGGCGTTAATTAATTGTGGATCTTCGCCAACGCTCACCCCACCAATAGCGTAGCCAGGTAAATCTAGTTCGGCTAGCTGTTCGACTGCTTTTTGCCTCAAATCTAGATGTATTCCCCCCTGGACAATGCCAAATAGGGCTTGCTGGGATGTATTTTGATGTTGAGCAACACATCTTTTTAACCAGCGATAACTGCGATCTGTTGCAGCCTGTACCTGCTCTTTAGTTGCATCCGCAGGAGGACACTCATCAAATGCCATAATTACATCTGCCCCTAAAGCATTCTGAATTTGAATCGAACGCTCTGGAGTAATGTCGATCATGCTACCGTCCCGAGGAGATTTAAAAATCACCCCTTTCTCTGTCACCTGACGCATTTCGCTCAAGCTAAAAACCTGAAATCCACCTGAATCTGTGAGAATAGGCTGATCCCACGCCATAAAACGATTCAGCCCTCCCGCTTCTTTGACAATTTCTTCTCCCGGCTGAATATGTAGATGATAGGTATTTGCCAGAATCATCTGAGCATTGGCCTCTTTAAGCTGTTGCGGGATTACGCCTTTTACCGTCGCCAAAGTGCCAACAGGCATAAATCTAGGTGTCTCGACAATCCCATGAGGAGTATGAAAAACCCCCGCCCGCGCTTTAGTATGGCTACAGTTAGCCTGGCATGTAAATGAAAATCCCACTATTGCTCTTTTTTCTTAGCTTACAGCTTATAGCTTACAGCTTATAGCTACATTAAAAGTCATCATCATCAAACTGGACATCTAAACGAGCAGTTAGAACGTCCGTTACCATCGCTTCTATGGTCTCAGCATCAAGATGTTTGGCGATCGCTTGAGGTTGAGCAGTACGGTAAATGGGAATCAGACTTAGCTGGCGATTGTCTTGAATCAGATTAAAACAAGCTTTTCCATCAGTAGATTTACTTAGCTGAAGATAATCAAAACTCTGAATATTAATATAGATTTTCCTATTAGCAATTAAAGTAGACTGATTGTAGTCACTGAAAATTTCTTGAATATATCCTTTACCCTGGCTAGTTTCTTGTCCACTAATTTTATGGACATATTGAACATGACATAGATCGGCTAATAAGCGTCTGATATCATCTTGGTTGATTACAATGCCTTCGTCTACAATACATGGAGCTGGTAGCGATTCTATGCCTTGATGTTTGCTCATAAGAAGTATATTTGAAGTATCAAATTACCTAGCTAAATATTTTGTTGTAAGAAATATGCCGTAAAAATAAAGTAGCTTATGAAACAATATTAGCTCAACATTCCCTACATATTTAATCAAATTTTAATCGGACATTTTTCCTTGTTCAAAATACCTCTTAATAGCATTCGCTTGTATATTACAAGTGTAATTACATCATTTAGTAGCAGCGTAATATTTTATACAGTCATACCATTACCAATTAAATGGACAAATAACTGGTTAAGAATTGCTCGTTGGTGTCCGCTGGTGGGGTTATTAATTGGTTCAATATTGTTGTTTTCAGCAACCTTATTCAA
>JBDKJC010000616.1:0-3297 GCA_039796815.1 Cyanobacteriota bacterium
AACCTAGAAGCTTAATGTTAGTATTGAGAGAACGAAAAGACTCCAAAAAAGGCGAACTTACGTTCCACTTGTGTCTATTATCTAATGGATCTGCTGGAATTGGATTTATGGAGCGATTGAGATTTAAAGTTGTATTCCCAATCTGTAGCTGAGGCAGAGTAATCTTTTCTTTTTTAGGTAAAGCTGCCAGCTCGTCAGCAGGATAGAGATCTTTTTGAACGGGAATCAGACCAAGAAGTGGAAGATTAATACTCTCTTTGAGTTCTTCTGGTGAATGAAATACTGGATCGAGACGTTCAGCTAAAAGCGCTGCTGCACAGCCAAGCATCAAGCCCGAAAGTAATCCTAGTGCTATATTTTGCGGAATCTTGGGCGAGACGGGATCGACCAATACTGTTGGGGCAGAGATAGTTTGCCAGGGAAGTGCTTGTTGTGATACCTGTAGCTGTAGTTCTTCTTTAGCAGTTAAGAATCGATTTAAACTCTCTGTGGCAACGAGCAATTGACGATTAAGATCGGTATATTGACGGGCAATTACGGGCATCTGCTTAGTAAAATCGCCAAGTTTGCCAATTTCAGCTTGCAAAACTCGTTGTTTCAACTCTAAAATTTCAATTTTATTAGCTGCTTCAATATAATCTTGATTAAGTTTTAAGCGTAAGTTACTCGGAGAAGTGAGGTTGGACGAATTATCTACGGAACTAGCTAAATTTTCACCTAAAACACTATCGGCTTCTTGCTGCAATAAAGCAAGCAAACTAGTCCTTTTTTCCTGTAAATTCTGAATGACTGGATTTGCTGCGGAAAAACGGGATGATTCACGACCAAGATCGATCTCAACTTCCTGTAGCTCATTGAGCAAATTTTGATATCGAGGAGATTCACTTAAGTAGCTGGCAGCCAAGGCTTGTTGCGGATTTAAATTCAATTGCTTCTGCAATAGACTATATGCAGATCTGGTCTCTTTTAGTTGAGTTTGAGTATCAAAGTACTTTAACTCAAAATTAACTCGCTGTTGCGCCAAAATCTGAGCCTGCTTTTCTGGATCGAGTAGATTATACTGCTGACGAAATGCTTGTAATTTGCCTTGCAATTCATCAACCCTACCTCTAACCTCTGGTAGCTGACTTTCAACAAAATCAATACCTTGCTTGGCTTTTGCTCTTTTATCATCAAGAGAATAACTCAGGTAAGATGCTGCTAACTTATCTAGGACAAATTGAATCTTATCTGGATCTGGGTCAGTAAAGGTTATCTCTAAAATTTTGGTTTCGTCTAATCGCTCAATTTTTAGAGGAGACCTTTTCGGCTTAATCAATTCTCCATAATTAAGCTCGGCATATTTTGTCGCCAGATCCTTGATGATCGGGTTTAAAACCCGAGGACTGCGCAGTACTTCAATTTGAGTTTCGTAATCTAAGCCACTTAGATCTGGCTGCAATGCAGCTAAAGGATCTTCTTGTTCCTTGGCTACTGGCTCGACTAAAAGTTGAAAACTACCCTGATATTTTGCTTCTTGGGTTAGGGTAATAATTGTCGTTGTTGCAGTCACTCCAGCAACTACAGCACAAATTAAACGCAAACGATGCTTAACCATGCTCAACAGTTGACGTAGATCGATACTATCTCCGTCGTCGGCTTCCGCTGCTTTATTGGACACAGGTAAGGAATAGGAATAAGTGTCATTTCTTCCGTTTTGATGACTAATTCCCTTGCCGTTTTGCTCTTTCAATGGAGAATATATGGAACGATCTGGACTTCTCTCGGGCATTATTTTTTCAATCCTCACAACACGGATTTTGTTAAATTAGTCGCATAATAACCCATCGTCCTGACAGACTGAGCAGAACCATGGGTTGCACTATTATCGTTACACTATTACCATCTAAAAATGTTAAACAAGCTAAACAAACCGCCAAGAGGGCTAGTAACTTTGCCAAGGCTATCAGTAGCTGCGGTAGTACCAGAACGACCGACCATTACGACATCGTTTTGATTTAAAACAGGGTTGGTTTCTTCGTTGACTTCAGCACCAAGATCGATCTTGATTTTACGCTTATCAACTGTGCCGTTAGGTTTGAGGCTAACCAATTCTACTTCCTTGCTATTAGCACGCTGAGAATTAAAGCCTCCAGCAGCTAGAATTGCTTGGTTTAGTGGCGTATTGGGCTTCACTTGTACTTGCCCTGGGGTAACAACTTCGCCGACAACATTGACTGTAATTTCATTTGGAGAAAAAGTACCTTCAGCTAGTTTCTGTCTTTCTTCTTCAGTCAGTGCAGTTGCTTTGGGAATAATAACTTTATCTCCTTCCTGCAAAATAATGTCCTGGCTAGTATCTCCAGATTGAATAACGTCCCAAAGATTTACCGCAATAATTTTCTCTTCGCCATTCCAAGAAGTTCGCTTAATTTGAACCTCTCTAACATCAGCCAAAGGTTTGATTCCGCTGGCGGCATTTATTGCTTGAGACAGTCTAGGAGGAATAGATTCTTGCTTACCTTCGTTTGCTCCATTACCGCTATTTCGACCCAATAACTCAGGCTGAATAAAGTGAGATCCTGGACGATATATTTCACCCACCACCGCTACTTTAATCGGTTTATCTGACTGTAAACCAAAGCTAGCCTGGGCTAATCTATCCAACTCAGTAGTATTAATTTTGGCAGTGGTAGGAACAAAAATCGTGTCCCCATCTCGCAAAGAAATATCTTGCCTGATTTGATTTTTAGTTAACAAATCCCAAAGATTAGAGTTGTAGGTAACTTCTTTACCTTTGCCACCATTGCTTCTAGTCACTCGAACGTTACGGACATCAGCAATAGTAGTAATACCACCAGCTTGCTCTAATAAGTCGGTAACTGTGGGGAACTGAGGGTCATCAGCAGTAAGAGTGACCTCATAAGCACCAGGATTATCTACTTCGCCTGCAATACCAATTCTCAAGGGGCGAGGCGCGAGCAAACCGACAGTAATAATCGGTCTTTTGAGGTAAGTTGCATACTTTTTAGAAACTACTTCTGATGTTTCTTTAAGACTTAAGCCTCTTACGTCAACTCTACCAACCAAAGGCAAGCTAATTGTGCCGTCCACTAAAACAGGATATTCGCCGCTGTACTCAGCAACCTGAAAAATATCTAGCTTAATCTGATCCCCTGCCCCAAGAGTATAATCTGTTTCGTCGGTAGCAAAATCCGTATTGGCTGCTGGAAGGGGCGCAATTTCTGACGTGGGGTTAGAGCTGGGAGTTTCGGAGTTATCTAGAGGAGGTAATTCTCTATAATTGACTTGGGGCTG
>JBDKJC010000617.1:0-3290 GCA_039796815.1 Cyanobacteriota bacterium
GATGTGGAAATATTGAGAGAAAAAGTTAAATCTGCGGATGGGCTAATCTTGGCGACTCCTGAGTATCATGGCAGCGTCAGTGGTGTATTAAAGAATGCTTTGGATCTGATGAGTTTTGAACATTTGTCAGGAAAGGTAACGGGACTAATTAGTGTTTTGGGTGGACAATCAAACAGCAATGCTCTTAATGATTTGAGAATTATTGTTAGGTGGGTACACGGTTGGGTGATTCCCGAACAGATTGCGATCGGACAGGCATGGCAGGCATTTTCACCATCAGGAGAGCTAAAGGATCACAAGTTAGGGGAAAGATTCGATCAATTTGCCCAAAGTTTAGTTAATAACTCTGCTTTACTAAAAGGTAAATAAAATTGAGAGTCTCCCACTAGGAAGCTAAATTTTGTCCTGCTGTATCTGAAAAGAATGCAGAAGTCAGGTATTTTTTATCAACCTATCATGGTCAAAGTAAGTGCATCAAAAGACAGCCTGTCATACTTGAATAACTTTCAAGAAACAAATTAATCTGCTTAGGCTGGGTAAGGGGAAAAGGTTAAGGGGAAAAGGTTAAGGGGAAAAGTCCTAAGATTTGGCAAATAAAGGGTTATACTACGGAGTTGTTGTCAAGACCCCTGATGTATGGTTAATTTGTTACGTTATTACTTTAGCCTAATCTTATGGGTGTGTTGCCTACAGTCCTCCTTATCGGCGACGGAGTTACCAAAAGTAGCCAAGTCGGCTGATTTTTTACCTCATAAATTACGACCAACTCTAGATAGTCAGGAGGGTTTCATGGTCGTACCAAAACCTGTTCACTCTGGTCGCTATTTGGTTACCCAATCAAGAAATGGCGATCGCCATAAATTTACGATTCCCACTGACAAAAATGCCCCATCGGGAACTACGATTGAACAGGTGGAGGTAATTGAGGTAATTGCCGATCGCCAAGAATACGATCAGTTGAGAGGAACAGTCACCGCCGAGGGCAATGTGCTGATGCGCTTTTCGCAATCTATTATGACTAGCGATCGCCTGGAGATTAATTTAAACGATCGTCTGGCGGTGGCGCAAGATAATGTCGTCCTCACGCGAGGTGAACAAGTTCTACGAGGAGCTAAATTTGAATATAATTTGGTGGCAGATCGGGGGACGGTTACGAGAGCAGCAGGAGAAATCTATCAGCCGAGTTTGAGTCGAGATACAGATTTTAAACAGCGGTTGACATCAGAATCTAGCATTGCTGGGCAACCTTTGGGCGATCGCTTAATTAATAGTCAGCCATTGACAGACGTTACTGCCACAGAGGGCGTTGAGCTTAATTTGGGCAGCGAAGGAATCGATCTATTGGGAGATAATAGTAATATTACTGGTGGTTCAACGATTAAAAGACTACGGTTCGAGGCAGATAAATTAGATTTTGAGAGTAACAATTGGACGGCAGCTAATCTTCGTCTGACTAACGATCCGTTTTCACCACCTGAATTAGAATTAAGAGCTAAAACAGCTAATTTTCAGCAGTCAGAATCTAATGGGGGCAAGCTGGTTACTACTGACTCAGACATAGTAATTGACGATCGTCTGAAAATTCCTTTGCTACTCAGCGCATTTACCCTTGATGGTGGTACTTTTCAACCAGAACTGTTTAATTTTGCTTTTGATGGGGATGAACGTGGGGGGCTATATCTAGAGCGTAGCTTCAACTTATTTAATGGTGAGCGGTTTAGCTGGAGCATTACCCCACAATATTTTTTACAGCGAGCATTATTGCCTTCGGCGTTTGGCTTTAGTGATGACGATCAAGGAGGGTTAGTCGATCCCTCAGTGTTTGGTTTAACTAGCGATCTTGAAGCCGATTTTAGCCCGAGAACAACTTTGAGCGGCGATCTTTCCTTGGCTGGGATTGAGCTAGACGATTATGAAGACAATTTCAGAAGCAAGATTGAGCTAGAGCATCGACTCGGCGACCTCAATAATCCTTATCAACTAGTTCTAGAATATAATTATCGCGATCGCCTATTTAACGGTTCGCTAGGTTTTCAGACTGTGCGACAGAGTATTGGTGGGGTAATCACTTCGCCTCAAATAGCTTTGGGCAAGACTGGTGTGAATCTCAACTTTCAAGGATCGATCAAAAATATTAATGACGATACCGACCGAGCAGATTTACTCGAAGAAGGGCGAACTAATAATCGCATTAATTTAACTCGCTACCAAGGAGCAGTATTTCTCAATAAAAACTTTTCTCTCTGGACTGGTAAAGCACTGCCTAGTACTAAAAACCAGGGATTACGCTATACTCCTGTCCCCGTAGTTCCCTATCTTAATCTGATTACGCAAGTTTCAGGAGTCGGCAGTTTCTACAGCAATAGTGATTCCCAGCTATCTTTAGAAGGAAAGATCGGCATCGAAGGACAAGTCGGTCATTTTTCTCGCGACTGGCTAGACTATACTGGGTTTCAATTTAGCTATTCTCAAAATATTCGTGGTGATGAGTCTCCATTTCTCTTCGATCGCTTGGTAGATCTGCAAATTTTATCCCTTAATCTGACTCAGCAAATTTATGGCCCAATTCGGGTGGGCTATCAAACGTCAATCGATTTAGGCGATCGCAATGTAATTAGTAGTGATTATATTCTGGAGTATAGTCGCCGTACCCATAATATTACTCTCCGCTACAATCCTGAATTAGAAATTGGTTCTTTTAGTTTGCAAATTAGCGACTTTAATTGGCAAGGAAATTCCGAGCCTTTTGAAAATGAAGGAATTACACCCGTAATTCAGGGGGTTGATTAAAGTGAGTTCGACAAAACTCCGAACTCACCTTAATTTAGAAATTTAGACTAATTGTGGTTCGCGTTCGTGAATATGGAGATAAACTTGAGTTTTTTCTTTAATTACTACACTTATCTGAGAGAAGATCTTTTTCATTTGTTGAGGATTTAGTTGAATTGCTTGTTGATAGGAAGCAAAAGCCTCATCTACATCACCTTTTTGCAGTTGGATATTACCCAATATGTAATGAAAGTTAGCATTTTCGGGATTTAGTTCAATTGCTTGTTGACAAGATTGTATCGCTTCATCTAATTTATTTTGCTTGGCTAAACTGCTACCTAAATGAACGTAAAAATAAGCAATTTTTGGAGATAAACTAATTGCTTTTTTGTAGTTTAATATTGCTAAGTCAAATTCTCCTTGTCTATTGAAAACATCTCCTAAACGACGATAATAAAAAGAAATATTTGGTTTTAGATCTATTGCTTGCTGGTAATAGCTTTCTGCCTGTTTTATTTTAT
>JBDKJC010000618.1:0-3289 GCA_039796815.1 Cyanobacteriota bacterium
TGTAGATTTTGCTCATGATCTAAGGCTGCGGTGGCAGAAAGAGAGAAAAAATTGTTGTGTATTGCTACTTTGACTCCTGCGCTGTAGTATTTTGCTTTACTATTTCCTCTAGTAAATAAAGTTAAACCAGGATAAACACTCCAATTCACATCAAACTTTTGTTTTTCAGCATCGCTGTAGTAATGGGCTACAAAATTGGGCGCAGGTTGAAAACGAAGATGGGTATGAAAGTCGATGCCAGATTCTTGTGCCAACAGAGAAATAGTAGCTTTAACAGGTAAAATATCGCTGTCGTAGGTTAGCTGGGTAAAACCAACTAAAGTATTTTCATAAACAAAACCAACTCCCGTCGTTAGCTGCTGAGTAATGCCATAGTGATAAGTCATTCCGCCACGAAAATCTTCAAATTCTTGGACAGCATTAAAACTTTGATCGAGAGTTACTGGCTTGGCTAGGTTGTGGTTTCCCCCTCCTGAGAGGGTGAGACTGGCACTAGCTTTAGGTAATGTAGGAGGCGAGTTTGTGTAATTTAGCGATGATGGGTTTGTCTGTTGCTCATTCTTGCCCCAATGTTCAATGGTAGTTATACCCCAGTATTGATGTTGGTTCTGACTTGGCCAAAAAGTTTTTTGGAAGCCCAAGACGAAATCACCTTGATACGACTTATGAATATAAGGCTGCTGTGGAGAAGGTAATAATCGATCATTTGTTTGCTGCGAAGGATTGTCACAAAAATTGAGAACGCAATCAGTTTTCCAAGATCTTTGAGGAAAAAAATAATTAGTCTGCAAAGGAAGATTGAAACTAGAGTAGACATTGTGTTTTAATTGCTGGTGAAATTCTGTGTTTGATGAAGAATCAAAGCTTTGTAACCCTTTAATAGTTAAGGCATTATCGATCGCATCAAATAATTGCGGGACGACAGGGACGTTAGATTTAGTCGCTAGTCGAACAGGCTCTATCTGGTTTTGTGGGGCAGTTCCTGGCTTAACTGGAATTGCCAGAGTGGAATTAGCACAGCTAAGACAGCCGAAAATACCACCAAAGAGGACGTTTGCTACAATGGCTTTCATTCATGTATGGGAGAGATAGAAGAAACTAAGAACTAACTTATCGAGTTTTTTACTTTCTGTACTCTTCTATTTTGCCCATTTTTGCTGGAAATTAAACTAAAGTTTCTTTACAGAATAATTGCTAAAGATTAACAGAGACGCAGCATGGGTTTTAGCGCTCCCAAGCAGTCTCTTCGAGGATTAAATTTGCTGAAAATATCAATCATTAAGTTCAACAACCATAGACATATGAAAAAAATTGCCACAATCTTGTTACTAAATCTGGGAATTATGGGCGGGATGACCAATATTGCTCAGGGAGAAAATGCGGCAACTGCCCCCGAGGAATTAACTCAAGTTGTTGCAGGAATTGAAGAAGCTGCGAACAAGAAAGATCTAGAGGGAGTGATTAGTTACTACAGTCAAGACTTTAAGAATTCAGATGGCTTAACTACGGCTACTTTAGAGAAGGCTCTAACCCAAATGTGGCAAAACTATTCCCAACTAAAATACACTACGGAAATTAAGTCTTGGTCAGAATCAGGAAACCAGCTAGTTGCCGAAACTATTACTACCGTTAGAGGGATTCAAGCTCAAACGGGGAGACAAGCGCAGTTAAACTCAACAATCAGATCTCGCCAATATTTTCAGGGACAAAAATTAGTTCGTCAAGAAATATTAACAGAGCGATCGCAACTAACATCTGGAGATAATCCTCCCCAAGTTAAAGTCGTTGCACCAGATACCGTAACCCCAGGTGAAAAATATAATTTTGATTTAATTGTTGATGAACCCTTGGGAGATCGAGTACTATTGGGGGCTGTTCAAGAAGAGAAAACTGCTGCTAATTTATATCTTAACTCGACCTCCTTAGAGCTAGAACCACTAGCTGCGGGGGGAATCTATCAAGTGGCAACTGCTCCCACAGTCCCTCAAAGTAATTGGCTATCGGCTATTTTAGTTCGGGGAGATGGCATAACCATGATTACTCATCGAATTAACGTTAAAGAAAAGCAGCCTTGATGATTTGCATACCGCTTCGCGAGACGCGCCAGCTAATCCTTTAGGGCATATCCTTTAGGGCATATCCTTTAGGGCAGATAGCTTTTAGCTCTTAGCTCTTAGGCTTAGTTATGATAATTGTGATATGTCTCCAGTTCTGAGAAAGGTTCTTTTGTAACGTTTATCCCTGGTAGATATTCACTTTTTTCAATTAACATGAGTCAGAAACATTTACCCCATAATTCAACATCAGATAGAATCTGTTGGCAAAGATCACCAAATGTTCTAGCACCTCTATTGCGTAGAAGCCGTAAACATAACCAGAAACATTTAAAGCTGCGTCGGCATGGTTTAAAAAGGCTAATTCGTTTAGCCTATCTTAAGCTATTGAGATTACGGGATAAACCAGAAGTCGTAGCTAAGGGATTAGCTGTAGGAGTTTTTACTGGCTGCTTTCCCTTCTTTGGTATGCAAAGTCTACTGGCGATTTTGTTCGCTAGCATTTTGCGTGGTAGTAAAGTCGCAGCCTTAGCAGCAACCTGGATTAGTAATCCTCTAACCTCCGTACCACTTTATGTTTTCAACTATAAAATTGGGAAGCTGTTATTAGGAACAGAAAATGCAGATTTACCACCGCTGACTCTGGAGTCTTTTGCGGCCTTTAAACAACTAGGTTCTACATTTGCAATTACTTTGCTGACGGGAAGTTTGGTAGTGGGAATGATTATGGCGGTAATTACCTACTTTTATGGCTTGGCAGTTTTAGAACGACTGCACGATCGCACTATCCGCCGTCGTAGTATTAGAAGGCAAAAATAAAATAGAATAAAATTAATAACCTATCAAATTAATCGATCTTCAATCTTTAACATTGATTTGGAACTAAATACTTAAGGCGATGTCAGAAAATTCTGACCAAAGAAAGATGTATTGAGGAGCAAAATATAGTTTAAATTTCTACAGTAAGCAATCAAACAGATGTTTCAACTTAAGCGATCGCCAGGTAACCAAGCTAAAATTTTAGTAGTTGACGATCAACCAGACAATACAAGACTTTTGTCGCTCATCTTAGCATATCAGGGATATGAAGTTGTCGAATGTAATCGCGGACAATCAGCTGTTAATTTAGTAAAAACCAACTCTCCAGATCTGGTTTTACTAGATATTAATATGCCTGAAATGAACGGTTTTGAAGTATGTCAGTTGCTGAAAGGCGATCGCTATACCCAAGATAT
>JBDKJC010000619.1:0-3283 GCA_039796815.1 Cyanobacteriota bacterium
TCTGCATTGCCACTTTACCAGCAATAAAGTTATCGATTTCATAACCTCTTTCTGGCGGAGACAAAACGGCTACCCCAGCTTGTACTAAGTCTGCACCAAATTGTAAAGCGGCGATCGCTCCATCATTTACTAAATTCGGTTTGCCATTGGTTAAGATATCTCCTCCCGCACTATAGATAAAAGGTAGCCAGGTAAAAACAGTCCATTCTTCCTTACCTAAAGACAAGAAAATACCGTGTCGATCCAGGCGCTGGTCATGATTACGATCTTGAGTCAACTTTTTGGCTACCTGTTGTAATTCTGACCAGGTTTTGGGTGACTGGGTTATTCCTGCCTGTTCAAATAAACTGGGGCGATAAAACACCGCAGCATTATTGGTAGCAAAGGGAACAGATAAGATCTGACTGTCTAACTGCATCGAGTCAAACATCGCGGGGTCAATTTCTGCTTTAATCGCCGAATTATCTAACCAATCTTCTAAAGGTAACAATGCACCTAGCTGATTTAGTTTGCCTGCAATTTGTGCCACAAACCAAAGAATATCTGGAGGTTGTTCGCTTACCGTTGCAGCTAGAATTTTCGGTAGTTGAGTATCGGGTTGACCAATGTACAACGCTTCAACTTCAAGATCGGGATTATTTTGATTAAATTTATTAACCAATTCTTGAAAAATATCTCGATTCTCTGGTGGGTTGATTCCGTGCCAAAAAGTGATCTTAATTACTTCTGGTTTAGTGATTTGTCTTTGAGCGCTGCAACCATTAAGCAACAGTAAAAAGCAAAGCAATAGCTTAATTAAGCTAGCTCTAACTGAACCATAGTTGAACTGAATGCGTTTTCGCCATAACTTAAAATTTGCAACTATTAACATAAAATCAGCATTCTGATGATCCATAGTTTCAGTACTCATCACTTAAAAAAAACGATACTTGACTTACTGGGGGTCAATATCTTCTAATATTTAGTACCTATGTTCTGAATGGACATATCAAGTTTTGGTTTCAATTGCCAGTAGCTTGTCCTCAAAAACATACCTTAGAAAAAGCAATGGAAAGTCTCACCCCAGCCCAAAAAGAACTTTACGATTGGTTAGTTGAGTATATCAAGTCGACCCAGCACGCACCGTCTATTAGGCAGATGATGAAAGCGATGAATTTGCGATCGCCAGCTCCCGTTCAAAGCCGACTGGAAAGATTGCGCAATAAAGGTTACATTGACTGGATTGATGGCAAAGCTCGCACCATCAAAATCTTACATCAGCCCGAAAAAGGATTATCGATTGAAGGTGAGATTGCAGCTGGCGGTTTAGTTGAGCCATTTAGTGATGAAAAAACTCGGCTAGATTTAACCGATTTGTTCTCTCAGCCTGATTGTTATGTTTTGCGAGTAGTTGGTGACAGCATGATTGAAGATCTGATCAATGAAGGAGATTATGTAGTTATGCGATCGCTTGATGATGCCTCCCAGGTCAAAAATGGCGATATTGTGGCTGCTAGAGTCTCAGGATATGGAACAACTTTAAAACATTTCTATCAGCAACAAGAAAAAATTACCCTTAAGCCTGCTAATCAAAAATATGAGCCAATCAAAGCAGAAGCTGAGAATGTAGAGATTCAAGGAATTCTCGTTGGTGTATGGCGATCTGTTGCTAATTAGCTCTAAGCTTTAAGCTTTAAGCTCTAAGCTCTAAATTATTTTCGAGTATTAGTAGTTAAGGATTTGTGAGTCATATTTCCTCGCTATGAAGATTTGATTTATGGTTAATTCAGTTAATTCAATTGAAGTTCTCACTTTATCTACCGAACTAAAAACTAGATTGGCAACTCCTTTAGAAATTGGCTCAGTGGTAGTTAATAGTCGTGTCTTACAGTCTCCGCTATCAGGAGTTACCGATTTGGTCTTTCGACGATTAGTGAGGCGATATGCGCCAAAATCGATGATGTATACCGAGATGGTGAGTGCTAAGGAGATTTGCCATCTACAAGAATTGCCGAGCATCATGGCGATCGCTGCCGATGAAGATCCTATTAGCATCCAGTTATTTGATTGTCGTCCAGACTTTATGGCAGAAGCAGCCCGTAAAGCAGTAGCTCAAGGAGCGAAGACTATTGATATTAATATGGGTTGCCCCGTCAATAAGATCACCAAAAAAGGCGGTGGCTCATCTTTGTTACGTCAACCAGAAGTAGCTGAGGCGATCGTGAAAACTGTGGTCGAGGCGGTAGATGTTCCTGTAACGGTTAAAACCCGTCTGGGTTGGGATGAGCGTGAAATTAATATTATTGATTTTGCCCGCCGAATGGAAAACCAAGGAGCGCAAATGCTAACACTTCATGGGCGTACGCGCGCTCAAGGCTATAATGGTTCTGCCTGCTGGTCATGGATTGCTAAAGTTAAACAGGCTTTATCAATTCCAGTTATTGCTAATGGTGATATTTTTTCCGTTGAAGCTGCGGTGAAATGTCTAGAAATGACACAAGCAGATGGAGTAATGTGTTCGCGGGGGACTTTAGGCTATCCCTTCTTAGTCGGTGAAATCGATCATTTTCTAAAAATAGGGGAGTTATTACCGCCTCCTGATGTTGCTACTAGGCTGGAATGCGCTAGAGAGCATCTATTAGGTTTGTGGGAATACAAAGGACAACGAGGTATCTACCAATCCCGTAAACATTTAGCATGGTATTGTAAGGGATTTTCTGGTGCAGCTGAGTTACGCGATCGCCTATCCCAGATCGCAAGCCTAGAACAAGGATACGAAATATTAAACAGGGAAATTGCTAAACATCGGTGATTACTGATTACTGATTACTGATTACTGATTACTGACAAGATAAATGGTAGACGATCGCTTTGACTATTCAATTTCTCATTCTTCTAAGATACCTGTTTGGCAACAACCAGAGATTATTTGCTGGATGCAGATTGTAGCGGATAGCTATCGTCAGCTATTGGGGAAAAATTTAATTGATTCAATTGATTCAGTCGCTACTCCAGAACAAGTATCCAAGGCTCTATTTTATGCACCATTTGTCCTGGTTTCTCATGGTATTCAAGCAGATCCTATTTTCAATTATGGTAATCAAACGGCTTTACAATTATGGTCTTTGAGTTGGGACGAATTTATTCAAACTCCTTCTGCTGAAAGTGCCGAGCCATTAGCCAGAGAAGAGAGGGCGGCAATGTTACAGCAGGGAAAAGAGCAGGGATATATTGAGAATTATCAAGGGGTAAGAATCTCAAGCAAAGGTAAAAGATTTTTAATTAAACAAGTAACCCTCTGGAA
>JBDKJC010000620.1:0-3280 GCA_039796815.1 Cyanobacteriota bacterium
AGCGTTTCGGAAACTGATGACGATGGAGATGGCAACATCGATTATCGTTCTTCCAGCACAAACACCTACGATCAAAGAGGTAATCAACTTACTAGCGTTTCGGAAACTGATGACGATGGAGATGGCAACATCGATTATCGTTCTTCCAGCACAAACACCTACGATCAAAGAGGTAATCAACTTACTAGCGTTTCGGAAACTGATGACGATGGAGATGGCACTATCGATTCTCTTTATTCAAATACGAATACTTACGATCAAAGGGGTAATCAACTGACTAGCATTTATGAATATGATGACAACGCAGATGGCACGATCAATTATCGTTCTTCCAGCACAAATACCTACGATCAAAGAAGTAATCAACTGACTAGTATTTATGAATATGATGACAACGCGGATGGTACTGTCGATTCTCTTTATTCAAACACAAACACCTACGATCAACGGGGTAATCAACTAACTAGCGTAGCTGAAGCCGATCACAACGCAGATGGCACCATCGATTATCGTTATTCAAATACGAATACCTACGATCAGATGGGGAATCAGCTAACTAGCGTTTCGGAAACTGATACCGATGGAGATGGTCTTCTCAATTATCGTTCTTCAAATACGAATACCTACGATCAAAGAGGTAATCAACTAACTAGTATTTTTGAATATGATGACAACGCAGATGGCACTATCGATTATCGTCAGGAAATACTTTATGAATATTCAGATGGAAATAAATACGTAATGGGTGTTTCTACCACTGGAGAAGTTGAAGTCTTTGCCGATGATTCGATTGATTTCCAAGTCAATCCATTGACTGAACAATTTAATCTACCTTTTACAGTTTCTGAGGTTTGAGTAGCAACGGATACTGTTGATTAACTGAATATTAAAGCTTGGGATAAGATATATAAGTTAGATCACTAATAATTTTATTAACTTTGACCTTTCTTTGGTAGTGTTCGTCAACAGTATCAGCAAGTAGAGAATAAAGCTCTTTAACAGAAAATGCCTCAAGAATTGTGTCCGTGTGGCAGCAAAAAGCAAGCTCAATACTGTTGCCAAATATATTTATTGGGGAAAAAACAGCCAGAGACGGCAGAGAAATTAATGCGATCGCGCTACACTGCTTTTACCCGAGGTTACGTTGACTATTTAATTGCCACGTTACACCCAGATTATAGACAGCCTAATGATTACCTGGAGTTAACTAAGAGCGTTAGTCAGACTCAATGGTTAGGATTGCAGATAATTAACACTCACAAAGGCAAGAAAAGCGACAATACGGGAATTGTCGAATTTGAGGCAGTTTATCAAATAAATCAACCACAACAACTTCACGAGCGCTCTCGCTTTATTAAAACCGAAGGACGTTGGTTTTATGTCGATGGCGATATTTTACCAGGAACAATACCTAAACCAAAAGACCCTTGCTGGTGTAGAAGCGGTCAGAAATATAGGCAGTGTCATGGAAGGTGAATTAACGGCAGTTTTTGAAAGCTAGTTCATCCTTTGGTTAATGATCTGGCTGACCTAAAAAAATTAAGATAGAGATGTAATCAATCTAAATCATTAACTTTATCTATCAAAATGCCAGATTTACAAAAAATTGCTGCTCAGTTGGAAAGTTCTGATTCTAAGGATCGTTTATTAGCCTTAACATCTTTAAGAGAAGTTGCGCCAGAAGACGCTGTTCCCTTGATTAAAAAAGTTTTAAACGATAAAATACTACCCGTACGTTCAATGGCAGTTTTTGCCTTAGGAATCAAACCGACAGCAGAATGTTTTCCGCTACTGATCGATTTATTGGAGCGCGATCCTGACTACGGAATTCGAGCGGATGCAGCGGGAGCATTAGGCTATCTTAATGATATTCGCGCTTTTGAACATCTGGTTAGAGCATTTTATGAAGATACAAACTGGCTCGTCAGATTTAGTGCAGCGGTTTCTTTGGGCAACTTGCAGGATATTAGAGCTAAAGAATTGCTGATGGAAGCTCTTGATAGCGATGAAATTATTTTACAGCAAGCAGCGATCGCCGCTTTAGGAGAAATCAAGGCAGTAGAATCAGTCGATAAAATCTTAAATTTTGCCGCCTCAGAAGACTGGTTAATTCGCCAGCGGATCGCCGAAGCTTTAGGAAATTTGGGGACAGAGAAAAGCATCTCCGCCTTAAAATTTTTGGCAAAAGATTTACATCCCCAAGTAAAAGAAGCTGCTCAAATATCTTTGCAGCGTCTAGGACAGAAGTGAACTACCCGACTTTCGTTTCTAACGAAACGTGATGCGCGGGCTTCTTTCCCTCGGTGGGGCAGTACGTCCGTCATAAACGCCAGGGGAAACCCCAGGCGACGCGGACTCTTGAATTGAGGCAAGTCCCAACCCCAATAACTTTAGAAGTTTCCCTGAGTTTTCGTCACGGTTTAGCGATGCGCCACAAGAACAAGAATGCCATCTATCCGATAAAGATTTAGGCACTTTGTTGAGACAGGCGTAGCAGAGCTGTGAAGTCCCCCAAGGATTGACCTTGATTACTCTTTTTCCAAGCTTCCAGGCAACCTACTCTAATATCTGAAAAAAGCTAGAGTGTCCCGCATCCAGCCAAGATTTATTCATTCCAGAGCTTTGAGATTGTCGATTAGGAAGAAAACCACCTTTGCCATCAGGCTTAGGCTTGTTTCTCCTAATAAGATTTTTTAGCTTTAGGTCTTCTACAAAGACTACATCAGCCTCAGAAAGCAGCCAGTATGCAGTAGCAAAATGAAAATCTTGTCTCTGTCTAGCAATTTTTTGATGTAATTTTAAGTAAATCTAAAAAAATATCGGTTTGAACAACCGATCAATTAACAATAACCGCTAAAAATAATTGCAAATATTTCCAGCTCAAACTTTAAACGGTCATAATATCCTGTTCTTTAACCGCCAACAGCTCATCAATTTTCTTATTATAGCTATCGGTGACGCTTTGAATTTCAGCCTGTAAATCTCGCGATTCATCCTCAGAAATATCGCTATTTTTCTCTTGTGTTCGCACCTCGTCGATCGCATCACGACGAATATTACGAACTCCCACTTTACCCTCTTCTGCCAACTTACCCGCCGTTTTAACCAACTCTTGACGACGCTCTTTAGTCAAAGGGGGAATATTGAGCCGAATCAAACTCCCATCATTATTAGGAGTCAGACCAATATCCGACATCGAGATTGCTTTCTCAATTTGACCCATACTGCTCTTGTCATAAGGCTGAATCATAATTGTTGTGGCATCAGGAGTACTCAGGTT
>JBDKJC010000621.1:0-3265 GCA_039796815.1 Cyanobacteriota bacterium
TAAGCCGATGATAAGTCAATAGATAGATGTTGGATCGGTAAAATTCGGGCAACGTTAAATTATTAAAGTACAAATGCTTAGATAAATAGCAATTTTAAAGCATAACTGGCTAATCAAAGGTCTTATAATATGATCGTAATAATTAACGGTTTATTCCCGACGTTGAGGAAATGTAAGCATTAATCACAGTCAAAATGCTTGCTGTGGTATAACATAACCCTGATATTAAATATAAGAGGACTAATATGAGCGATTTACAAGAACAATTACAAAAAGCTAGACAAGAAGCAAGAGAAGCTTGTGGCGGTGAGGGGGCAAATTCTGCCGAATGTGCGGTTGCCTGGGATACAGTCGAAGAATTATCTTCCGAAGCATCACACCAAAAGCAAAAAGCTCCTGTCAAAAACTCTCTAGAAGTCTATTGTGATGAAAATCCTGATGCTCTAGAATGCCGCGTATACGAAGACTAACCAGTTCGCTCAAAGCTAATTGGCGAAAGTTTTCTCATAAATATAAGATTAACCACGAAGATGAGAGTAAGTCAGGCTCTCATCTTTATTTTTTGTCTTTTCCCTTAAAAAGCTATCAGCTCGTTGACTTAGAGCAATTGTTAATGCACCCTTAAAAGACAATTAAAGACAATTTCAAGCTGTTTAATTTCCAACACCGAAATAGTAAACACAATTTCAACAAGATAAATAATGGATATTTGGTTTAGACCTTTAGTATGGATGGACTATCGTTTAGGAGTATTGTTAACAGTAATTCTGCCTTTAGGATTATTAATCTGGGCTTCATTTAAAAGACAAGAAGCCATGCAAAGATTACTGATCATTTATTGGCGAGTTGCTAGTTTATTGATGATCACGGTTTATCTCTTAATCCCTAGCTGGAAGATTGGATTTATTAGTGGTTTTGCAGCCCGCATCTTGATCGCCATTTCTCTGTGGTTTTGGGTCGACCTCAATGAAGAAATTCGCGACACACGCCAAACTTTTCTCAAATTAACTTTTACCTCCTGGCGTTGGGCGATGACCGCCTATTGTACTTTAGGAGCGATCGCTAAATCCTTCTTTCTTCCCTGTGGTATATCTAGCAGCACGGCCAAAACTGCTTTTTGTCAGGTATGGTTAGAAGCGCCCGCAGCCTATCGTAACCTCTTCCACAATAAGCCAGGAAATGAAGGATTTTTGGGCTTTATGGGGTCAGTTGGCTTAGTTATTTATATTATTTATTTGGCATACTTCGTCTTGATTCGTCTTGGTAAACAAGGGCGATCGGCGTTAGAACAGTAAATAATAATAATTGAGAATCAAAATAGGACTAAGGGAAGGTCTTTTCTGTCCGAATTGAGCTTAAACTTAGAAAAATTATGCTAGAACCCATTGGCTTCCGTTTAGAACAATATACCCTCAAGCGCAAACAAGAGGTTTTAATGGTTCACCTAGAGACTGCCACGGGTGAATCTGATACGGTCATGATTTTTGCTGGTTTTTCTAGTTCTCTGGTCATGCCGACGGCTTTCGATCCTGATATTCCGATAATTGCTGGCGATTCAACGATTAATTCAATCGATCGCCTTGCCAGTCCTTATGATCCCAGCAACCCTCATTACCTTGAGTCGGGAATTAGTCTCCCAGAGATGATTAAGATCCTCGAAACGATGAATTTATAGATTAATTTGTAATTTATATTGTAACTGCTATATTTCAACCGCGATTGATTAAATAATCTTAACTATCCGTTGACTATAAGCAGATATACTCAATGACGGTGTTATTTTACCCAAAATAGCAAAATATCGTTTAGCTTATTGGGTGGATACAGGGAATATTGAGTATATTTTAAATTAAATTATCAAAAAACGTAGTACAATTTCCATCAAATATAAAACAATGTTGTTTGACAAAAACACTAAATAAATTTAATTAATAATCAGCTTGAGGAGTGTATAGGTGTGAATAATTTAACCCAGACTGTATTTGATACAAGTCAATTACCGCAAACCCCTTTATTTGGCACAGATGGAATTAGAGGGAAGGCGGGAGATATTCTTAATGCACCGTTCACCCTACAGTTAGGATATTGGGCTGGTAAAGTTTTAAAGCAGGCAGCGACTGCTCCTGGGCCAATTATTGTGGGGCAAGATTCACGTAATTCCAGCGATATGTTGGCTGCGGCGATCGCAGCAGGATTGACGACCGCAGGAATAGAAGTTTGGAACATAGGTTTATGTCCTACCCCCTGTGTGGCTAATTTAGCCAGTGACAGCGAAGCAATTGGCGCAATTATGATTTCGGCTAGCCATAATCCCCCCCAAGATAACGGAATTAAGTTTTTTGGTCATCAGGGGACTAAGTTATCTGATTCTTTAACCCAGAAAATTGAGACTCACCTGAGAAACGATCGGATAGTCCAGGGGGCTAATATAGCTTGGGGTAAATCTTATCAGCGTCCCGAATTAGTTCAACAATATGTTCAGTCTTTGCAACAATCTCTGCCTCAACACACCAATTTTCAGGGAATGCGTATTGTCTTAGATCTAGCCTGGGGCGCATCAGTAAAGGTTGCCCCAGCAATCTTTAAGCAGTTGGGGGCAGAAGTAATTAGTCTTCACCATTTAGCCAATGGCGATCTAATTAATGTTAATTGCGGTTCTACCCATCTAGAACTATTAAAGCAAGGGGTAAAAGACTATCATGCCGATCTAGGATTTGCCTTTGATGGTGATGCGGATCGAGTTATGGCGGTAGACAGTCAAGGCAGAGTAATAGACGGTGACTACATCCTGTATCTTTGGGGTGATTTACTGCGTCAGAGCCAGCAACTACCCGATGATTTAATTGTGGCCACAGTAATGGCTAATTTAGGCTTTGAGCGAGCTTGGCAAGCCAAGGGAGGCAAGATACAGCGTACTGCGGTAGGCGATCGCCATGTTCAAGAAGCGATGTGGCTGACAGGGGCAATGTTGGGGGGAGAACAATCGGGACATATTCTCTGCCACCACCATGGAGTTTCAGGAGATGGCATTCAAACCGCCCTACATCTAACTTCGTTGGTGAAACAGTCTGAAACCTCTTTAAAGGAATTAGTGGATCATAGTTTCCAAACCTATCCCCAAATTCTGCGCAATGTCATCGTCGAAGATCGCGAACGTCGTAGCAAATGGTCAGAATGTGAACCTGTCCAGCAGGCGATCGCTCAAGCAAAAACAGCAATGGGTGAACAGGGAAGAATATTAGTTCGAGCGTCAGGGACAGAACCT
>JBDKJC010000622.1:0-3263 GCA_039796815.1 Cyanobacteriota bacterium
CGATTAACCCCAACCAAAGGAGCGAGATCGGCAATAGTTCCCAGGGTAAATAGTTCCATAATCGGATTCGTCAAACCCTTTAGCTTGCCTAAACTTTGAGCCGTGGCGATCGCCAAAATATAAGCTACGCCAACCCCTGCTAGCCCTTTATAGGGAGAAGCATCACTTAATAACTTGGGATTGAGAATGGCATCGGCGGGAGGAAGTTTTTCTGGTAAGTCATGGTGATCGGTAATAATTACGCTTAAACCCAACTCCACAGCTCTAGCTACAGGTTCGTAAGCAGAAATACCATTATCTACCGTCAGAATCAAACCTACACCGTTTTCAGCAAACTCTTCGACAATCCGATTATTAATGCCATAACCATCTTTCATCCGACTAGGAATAGCGTAATCGACATTTGCCCCCAAATGTTTTAAAGCCCTTAACAGCAAAGCAGTGCTAGTCATGCCGTCCGCATCATAATCCCCGCAGATCGCGATCGCTTCCTCATCGGCGATCGCATTTTTAATTAACTCAACGCTGATGGCTAGATCTTTAAATTCATCTAGGGGAGAGGGTAAATCCTGTGATTCTGGCTCGATATAAGCTTGAGCATCCTCAGTCGTAGTAATATCACGGTTAATCATTACTTGTGCCACTAAAGGCAATAAACCAGTAGCTAGACTTAATTCTTGAGCTTTTTCGGCTTGTGCTGGAGCAATCTGCCATCTTTGGTTAGGCAGACGTTTACGAGTAGGGGAAAGATCTGGCTCGATTTGGCGATCGCTCATTACTGATTACTGTCATTGCTCATTGTTTTTGTTTGATTCAGTTGTCTTTTCCAGTCGCGACCAAGCTGTATTGTAACATCAGAACCTAGTACCCCTGTACTTTCTACGACTATTTCACCAACACCAAGGATGGAACGTACCTCTTGAGCTGCTTCATCATCTCCAGATTGGGCAATGATTCTCGTAGTTTTCAAGGAGTTTTGCCAGTTTTTGCTGGCGGATACTTGTCGATAACCTGCTTCTCTGAGTAGATCGAGGGAAGATTGCAAGGTTTGTTGACTGTCAGTACTATCCTGAATCGAAATTCTGATGCGGGGATTACTGATGCCAGATGTGCCTTCTAAACTAGCATAACGGTTATCGGCGATCGCCGCATAGTCTAAATCGTTTTTAGGCAACTCAAAATGTTGCGTCATTAGCTTATGGATTTTATTGTCATTAGGTAGCCAATAACTAACCCGTTCATTTGGATCGTTAAAGTCTCCAGGAAGCATCATCATCTGGACGTTAGAGCGTTCGGTTTTCGAGGCAAAATTGGACAGCGCCATTAATTCTCTGACCGTTAGATTGGTGTCTAAATGGGACTGGATTACCGAGAGTATTTTGGGAATTCTAACTATTGTTGCTGGTTTTAGAGTTTGCTCTACCGCAGAGCGCATCAGCATTTGTTGACGTTGTACACGAGAAATATCACCATACTCATCATAGCGATAGCGTAAAAACTGCAAGGCTTTATCGCCATTAAGATGCTGAACGCCTTTTTTTAGATCTATATAAAGGTGTTGGCTAAAGTCGTTGTATTTCATATCTTTAGGCACATCTACCGTAACACCACCTAAAGCATCAATGAGTTTTTCTACACCCTGGACATTAACCCGTACATAGCGGTCTATTTTTACTCCGCCAAGTAATTCACTGGCGACTTTAGTAGTTAAAGCTGGTCCACCATAATCGTTAGCATGATTGATTTTTCTTATCCCATATCCCTGAATCTTGACACGGGTATCTCTAGGAATTGAAAGTACTGAAACTTTTTCTTTCTCAGGATCGAACCTCAGCAACAACATGCTGTCGCTTAAACCATGAAAAGAATTGACCAGGTGATCGTAGCCAACATCTTGTTTTTCAAATGGAATTCCTTTGTTTTCTAGGTCAGAGCGAACTACCTTGATGCCTAACAAGAGAATATTTACAGGTCTTTTTAGTTCGGGCAAATTTAGGTTTTGGTCAGCTACCATTTCTGTTTCACTAAAGACTTGCTGCTCTTCCTGACTTAAATCTGCTTGCTTTAAGAGTGGAACATCAGACACGGCAACAGCCAAAAATGCACCAACAACTGCTGAGACTAATGAGACACCAACCAGACCCAGCCCAACTAAAATAGCTTTTCCTTTATTCAATTTCTTTTTCTTTGGCTGTTTTTTGAGAGGGTAGTTCACGGGATTGAATTGAGCGGTTGATTTTCTTCCTGAAGGAGTCGATTCATAAGCTTTTTTCATTGATACTGGAATCCCTCTCCTAGATTAAAATAAATGATGTTTTCTAAATAAAAATTAAGATATATGTCAAGACAAATATAATTCAGTTAATAGTAGCAGCTATTTACTCGAAAAAATACTTAGGTGGACAATTACTAAACAGATACTCGAACTAGATAATTTTAGTTGCTAAGGCATTTTATATTGATTGGTAAAAGCTGGATAATGCTTCCTAATTCTAACTAGCTGATTACAGTAACGACAGGGGGATTAAAGCTAAACAGAGAATTGTCTTACCTTTATAGACCAATTTGAAATGAATTAGTTCATTTAGTCGTTGCAAAACAGTCTTTTTTTCCCTAAACGAGTCATTAAAAATGTACAAGCAACAAAGTAACTCGTGGTTACTATAGCATTAGCATATAAAAAGCGAAAAGTAATAATTTCTATTCCATTAGCAGCGCCACAAGAAAACAGAATATAAGAACATAACCAAATAAGAGTTAACTTAAGTGATAATCGACTTGCTTTTAGTTGTTGGAGCAACTCAGAAGAGTCTTTGAGAGGCTTGTTTGGCGCATCAGCGACTAAGCTCTGTCTACCCTTTGAGAGCGCTTGCTCCTGAGATTGAGATATAGTCCAAATAGCGGGAATGACACCGACAACAGGTAAGAAATAAATCCAAAGCTGAAGATGTTGCTCTGTTTGTTGTTTTGTATCTAAGTGATTGCTCATTATCTTATCGATCGATCGAGTAGATTTTTATGGTGTTAGTTAAAGATCGGGTTACGGCGATCGTTTTAGCGGGAGGGGAAAGCACTCGCATGGGTCAAGACAAAGCGCTACTAAATCTAGGGGCTAGTACTTTGCTAGCTCATGTATGTCTGGTAGCTAGTGAATGTACAGCACAAACTTATGTGATTTCACCCTGGATTGAAAAGTATCAAAGTTTTCTCCCCCATAATTGTCAGCCTGTCAAAGAGCAGTTAGTTTTAAACGCTCACTCCAA
>JBDKJC010000623.1:0-3260 GCA_039796815.1 Cyanobacteriota bacterium
AATTCGTAGTCAATTGGGTAAGCCAGCAACAGGACGATTATTTCTACGTGCATCTCAGGAAAACGGCAAAATAAACCTTGAAATTAGCGATGACGGTAAAGGAATCGATACCAATAAGCTTAAACAAAAAGCCCTGCAAATAGGGGCGATCGCTGCCCAACAAGCAGAGACAATGAGCGAACATGAGGCGATCGAACTCATGTTTTTACCAGGATTTTCTACTAAAGAAGAAGTGACGCGTCTATCGGGTAGAGGTGTCGGGATGGATGTGGTGCGTCAGAATTTAGAAGCAGTTAACGGCACAATTGAAGTTAAAAGTCAGATAAATCGCGGTACTACTTTTCAACTAAAAATTCCTCTAACTCTAGCAATTATTTCAGTTTTGCTGGTTTCTAGTGGTAAACAACAATTCGCGATCGCCCAAAATAATTTACAAGAAATAGTTCGCATCGAAGGTAAAGAAGAAATCGAACGCAGTATTGAGATATTTTATAACGTTCCCATCTATCGATTGCGGGGAAAAATTTTGCCCCTAATTTATCTTAATCGAGTATTACAACTTAAAGATAGCGAAGCCGATCCCGAAATCCTCAACATTGTTGTTATTGATGCCGATGAATATTGTTATGGCTTAATTGTCGATCGCGTTGAGGATACTCAAGAAATTGTAGTCAAACCCTTGGGTAAACAACTGAAAGCTTTAACTATGTATGCTGGAGCGACAATTTTGGGTGATGGTAGTATTTCTTTGATTTTAGATGCGGTTGGTTTAGCTCGTAAAGCGGAATTACAGGAGTCAATTGTAGGGGCGAATGGCGATTCGCCCTTACAGGAATCAGATTTAGATATAGAAAAACAATTCATTTTAATTGCAGAAGGGCCTCAAAATACGCGGATGGGGATTGTTTTAGATCGTGCCGTCAGACTAGAAGAAATTCCAATTAAAGCCATTGAAAAATTAGGAGAGCAATATGTAGTTCAATATCGCGATCGCATTTTAACTTTAATCGATTTACATTTAGTTTTTGCAGGAGAAATACGTGAATTAACCAATTTAAAAAACAATGAAGAATCACTTGCCATTATTGTCGTAACCCTAAATGACAACCATAGTATCGGTTTAGTAATCGAAAAATTCCTCGATGTCGTCGAAGAAACCCTAACAGTTAAAGCAGCAGCCAGTCGTCTAGGGGTTAAGTGCTATGCCACCGTACAAGGACAAGTAACAGAAATTTTGGATTTAGATGCGATCGCAGAAATAAGTCAAAAGTACCACAAGGGCATAACATCAAAAGTAACTAAGATCTTGCAACGGTTGCGACAACCGCCAGGAAATTAATTTCCTGGCTTATAGATCAAGTCCATTAAAATGGACTGAAATTTTTGTCTAGTCGTCTTTAGACGACTTTAACTATGAGGCAGCGATTTAAATCGCTGACGGTTATTGAGAATTGTGCAAGATCTCAGAAGTAACAAACTCTGTACTCAAAAAACTTATTACCTCTTACTCATTACCCAATAAGGCAAATGCATCAATTCACCACCTTCTACCTTAATGACACCTACTTTGGTATTGACGTTCAAACTATACAAGAGGTTATTCGTCACCGATCTACTACTCCTATTCCTCTAGCCCCTGGTGATATTTGCGGATTGATCGATCTACGCGGACAGATCCTACCTGTTATCGATCTACAGTCTCGCTTGGGCATAGAAACGGATACGGCTATTACGGATGATGAAGAGCAATACAACATTATTCTTCGTGATGATGACGATGAGTTAGTAAGTTTGCTGATTGGCGAGATTGGCGATGTTTTGGAATTAGCAGATGAAGATTTTGAGCCACCCATCGCTACCCTACAAGGTGCAATTCGCCCTTTTGTTCGAGGTGCATACAAACTGAGCGATCGCCTGTTATTAATACTCGATCCAGAAAAGGTTTTGGAAGGGAAAGTCAAAACGTAGGGGCGAACGGCCGTTCGCCCCTACTAATTTATTAACCTTCTGCCCTCTACCTTCTATTAACAATTAACAATTTAAATTATGGTTTCTAATACAACTCGTAAAGCAGACTCAAAAACTGAAAATAAGATACCCAAAGAGCTACAGCCTCTATTAGAGGCAATGAAAACGGCAACTGCTGGTGATTTTTCGGTGCGTTTAGATGAGAATGATGGTTTGGGAGAATTTGCTGATGTTTTTAATCAATGGGTAAGCTTGAATGAAACATTTGCTAATGGCGTGATTGATGTCAGTAATCGGGTTGGTATTGAAGGGAAGTTAAAAGAACGTTTAACCCTTAAAAAAAACAAGGGAAAATGGGCAGAAAGTGCCAAGGCGATCAATACGTTAATCGATAATTTAGTAACACCGACAACTGAAGCTGAAAGAGTTTTAAGTGCGATCGCTAACGGGGATTTGACTCAGAAAATGGAGTTAAAAATTAAAGGTAGAAAACTCGACGGTGAATTGTTGCGTGTCGGTACAATCGTCAACGAACTAGTTGATCGACTCAATGTCTTCGCTTCAGAATTGAGCCGTATGGCTTGGGAGGTGGGTACAGAAGGTAAATTAGGTTCTCGTGCTGAAGTTAAAGGCGCGAGCGGAATTTGGAAAGATATTGTTGATAATGTCAACCTTATGGGAGATACTCTAGGCGGACAAATTCGCGATATTGCCGATATTTTGCGCTCGGTAGCCCAAGGAGATTTAACTCGTCAAATTACCGTAGAAGCCCAAGGCGAACTTGAAGCGGTCAAAAATACTGTCAACGGTACAATCGACCAATTAAATTTATTTGCCACCGAAGTTACTCGCGTTGCCCGTGATATTGGAACAGAAGGAAAACTCAACACTCAAGCCAATGTCGAGAATGCAGCAGGAACATGGCAAGAATTAATTGATAACGTCAATCGTATGTCGCTCAATCTGGCAGAACAGTTTCGCAGTATCTCCGAGATTATGCAGGCAGTTTCCCAAGGACATTTAGATCGAAAAATTGAAGTAGAAAACGTCGGTGAATATCGCTCCTTAACGGAAAATATCAATCAAACCATTGCCAATCTACGTGAATCGATTTCCTCAATGACAGAAATATCTACAACTGTCGCAGCCTCATCAGAAGAAGTTACTGCCGTCAGCAAAAACATGACCGATGATGCTAACCAAACTGCCGAACAAGCGATCGCTGTCTCTGCTTCTGCCGAACAAGTCTCTCAAAATGCTACAACAGTAGCAACTGCCGTAGAAGAGATGAC
>JBDKJC010000624.1:0-3255 GCA_039796815.1 Cyanobacteriota bacterium
TACGCCTGTGGTAAATAAGCCATCGCATTGTAGGCGGGGAAAACGATCGAAACTTTGACCATAATTTATAATCTCCTTAATTAATTAGGTAGTGGGTAGTAGGTAGTAGGTAATGGGTAATGGGTAATGGGTAAGGAGTAGTTAGTTATTAATGATTAGTAAAAAACTAAAAGCTAGAAGCTAGAAGCTAGAAGCTAAATAACGAAATGTACGAGTAAGCGATCGCAATTTTTCGTAAGTTCGATCCCCAAATCGGCGCATCAGTGCCAAAGCTATATTCAGACGGGTGTATTCCCAAGAGCGTTGTAGTTGAGGATAATGAGCGATCGCTGAGGTACAAAATTGTCTAACTTGGTTGTAATCTTTATTATTCAAAGCTCTCCAAGCTAAGTAGAGATTAATCCGTCCATAGCCTCGATCTCTTAGATACAGTAATTCTGTGGGTGCAGATTCAAATGCTTTTTCAATAATTTTGTGAAAGGCTTGTAGTGTTTCTTGGCAGTTAGTGGATTTGCTACCAGAATGTTGGCGATATTTGACTAAAGGTTCTTTAATCGCACCAAATTGATAGCTAGAAGCCAGACGAATCCACCAATCTAAATCTTCGAGAAACATTAAATCTCGATCGAATAAACCAACTGCGTCAAAACACTCCCGACGAATTAAAGGAGTACTGTCACAAGAACAGACAGGCTGAAACTGAACCAGATGTTTCCATACATCCCCTTCAGCTTGGGAAGTAACAAGCTTACCCGTGGACTTGCCATCTTCATCGATTAAAACTACAGAAGTATCCACCAACCCGATTGAAGGATGAGCTTCTAAAAAATGTACTTGCTTCTCTAATTTGTTTGCTTCCCAAATATCATCAGCATCAAAAAGCGCGATGTAGGCTCCTTGAGCGATCGCAATACCTCGATTACGTGCAGCAGCCGAACCTTGATTTTCCTGAGTGATAAGCTTCACGCGGGGATCGGTTAAACTTATTACCCATTCCACGGTGTTATCATGACTGCCATCATCAACAATAATTAATTCAAAGTCCCCAAAAGTTTGCCTCAAAACACTATCTACCGCCTCTGGCAAATAGGACATGGCATTGTAGGTAGGAATGATTACAGATATTTTTGGTTTGTCGATCTTTGGTTGTGAAAGTACGGGTTGTAGGGGCGGTTTCCTGTGTGTAGCGATTACCCTTCGGGTACGCTTCGCGATCGCCGAAGGCGTGGCTGCGCCAATCGCATCGAGCATGACATCACGATAATTAAGGGTTATGGCATCCCAATCAAATTTCAAAGCTTGTTGACGAGGTTTATTGCCCCAGTTGTGGTTTAAGGCTTGAGTAATAGTATCGGCATAGCCTTCTGAATCGGTTACATCACAAAGTAAGCCACCCTCACCAATGATAAAACGGCGCATTTCATCATCTGTACCAACTACTGGTATACCACTCGCCATAGCTTCAAGATAAGCAAGTCCAAACGGTTCGTTCAAAGAAGGAAGGGTAAAAACATCAGCACTGCGATAAACTTCAGGCATTTGCTCATAGTTAAAATAATGAAGGGCAAAACGTGAACCGAGGATTTTCTTGCCAAGCTCTTCAAAATAACCGCGATCGGGCCCATCTCCACAAAGAAGTAAACTTGCTTGGGGTAAACGTGCTACTGCTGCGATCGCCAGTTCAATCCGCTTGTGACTATTACGATTTAACCAAGCTACGCATAATACTATCGGCTTGGGTAAATTAAAGTCGAGCTTACTGCCTTCTGGTGTAAATTTTGTAGAATCTACTGCGTTGGGAATAATATTCACAGCTTGTTGTGGTTTAACAGTGCGGGCAAACTTAGCTGTTGAAGGATTAAAAACTACCAGGCGATCGGGTTGAAAACGAAGATTTCTGGCTAAACACTTACCATCAGCTAATAAACCACAATGCTCTGTAAAGAGTATTGGTATTCCAGTTAAAGCTCTGACAAAGGCGGCCATTGCTAGACCTCCGTAATCATTATTGGGAAAAATTAAATCGGGTTTTTGCTGGAGTAAATGTAGAACGCAAGGGAAAAAGTTAGTTAAATGTTCTACAACAATTTCAGGATGTCCAATGCGATTTTTCCATAGAGGAGCGATCAGAGGGTGACGCACCAATTCATAAGCATCTGTGCGAGACATACCGCCAGCAGGACGACTAAAATCGCCACAGGGAACACCACTTAAAAGCTCTATCTCAAAATAAGCACGAAGACGACGAGCCAACTCCAAAGCAAAGATCTCCGAACCTCCACTCCAATTGACACCGACACTGGGATGAACAATGGTAATTTTATAAGGTTTATCCGTGTCAGGATTATAAGAAAGTACCTTAGTTTTTTGAAGATTAATAGACGTTTCGATCATAATTAGTTCATTGTTAATAATTCATAGTTCATGGCTGAAAAAGGCAACAGAGAACGGAGAACAGAAGTTAAAGAAAGAAATAATAGATAATTTAGGTTCTAGGTAATTAACTTTTGACTTTTAACTTTTAACTTTTGACTTTTGACTTTTGATTCCCACTCCCAGCCAGCAACAGCCAATAGAGTCCACCAATAAAACCAGAGGGTTGTGTGACTCCAAATGTTTTCAGTTAACATCCCGACAAGCATGGCTACAAATAAAGCCAAAAGAATTAGGCAAAGATCGTTTTGTTCTCTGTTTTTGGTTGTCTGACGCATTAATTGAACTAGACGTATACCTTGAGTAGCCAGGAAAGTGAAAAAAGTTGCCAAACCTACTAATCCGCTTTCTGCCAGTGCGCGAACGTAATCGTTATGAGCTTCTAGACGATAAATACTTAAGTACTTGCTGGTAGCCAAACCAGAGCCAAAAATAGGAAATTGTTGCCAAGCAGTCAAAAGATAATGCCATTGAGCAAGACGCCAGTTAAAACTGTTGTAGTCTGAACCTGAGAGCAAAATAGCTCTTGAGATATCAATGTTGGAATTAAGTAAAGGCGTTTGGGCGAGTGATTGTAGGCGTTCTTGTCCAAAAGGAGTACTGATAAATAGTCCTAAAACTAATACCAGCAACAGTACACCACCAATTAAATTGACCCAGTTAAATTTAGGTGCAATAGTTACCAACACAAAAATACCCAGCATTCCTAAAACAACCAATGTTCTTGTACCAATTAACATCAAGGCGAGTAAACCTAGTAGTAGCAACCAAGGCAGACGATTTGCTGACCAACGCAACCGCCAATAAGTTAAGCCAATAAAG
>JBDKJC010000625.1:0-3248 GCA_039796815.1 Cyanobacteriota bacterium
CCTTCAAGGCCGGTCATGTCGTCGTCTTCTGAACTTAGGTCAAATAATTCGCGAAAATCGTCGCTTTCTGAAGTTCCTGTTAAATTAGCCATAGTAATTACTTTTCAATGTGATGTTAAAAACTAGTTTGTCCTAGATTTAAAGTTAGATTAGCTTGAGAGATTTTTAAAATTTAAAGGATGAAAATAAAAAAGTTGGTAAAACAGTAAACTCTAATTCATCAATAATTGTTTTAATTATTTACAAGTTTTTAACTTTTTAAATCTTTTGAATCTTGACAAATTCATTATAGACTATAAAAAAAGACAAAATGTTTCCCGAATCCCAAAAAAATGTTTAAAATAACTTTAATAGTTCAAAAAGACTAAAATAAAGGTAGTAAAAATAGGAGCATATTTATGAATACAGGTGAAGAAAAGTTTGCTCAAACCCAGCCTTTTAGTGATGATGATGATACGAATAGCATTAAGCAAGAAGTTTACGAAGACATGAATGATGTCGATCGGCTTGGAAAACAATCAGGTCTAGAAATGGACGATCGTGAGGAATTAGGCTTAGAAGCTAAACTGGAAAAACGAGACAATAATCGTTTGAATTTTGATTCAACTACAGAAATTTAACTTTATCACCTCAATTAAAATTGATTTTAATTTGCTGACATCAGGATTGTGCTGGTGTTTTTTTTCTGTATAAAAATCGTCATCTTCCAGATTGGGGAAAATAAGTCAAAAGATAGAAGATAATTTGCTTAATTGTTGTTAATTTAGCTTTAAAGTTAATTAAAAAAAATTATGAACATTAAAAAAGACATCCAACACGCAGCCGAAGAATTAAAGCAAAAAGCAGAAGCTAGAAGTGTAAATATAGAAGGCACTGTTAGAGAAAACTTAGGGGAATATTCCAATGATGAAGAAGCAGTTCAAGCTGGGCAGGAAAAACAAGCTCAAGCTGATAAATTGAGAGCAGAAGCAGAAAATAAATAAATCAATATAATCCGCAAGAAAACCCAAAAAACGCTATCTTCAATCGACTTGAGATTTTATAAATTAACTCAGGTCGATATTTTTTTGGCAATTTTAAAGACGATTTAATGATCTATCTTTTGTTAGATTTAATTATTAAGGCGATCGCCATACATTGAAGATTAACAATAATTTATAATTTAATCTTGCTGCAATTGTATGTCTAAATCCCCCAAGCTTACCCAGGAAGAAATTAGACTACAGCAGGATCGAGAAAAGACAGCATACTGGCGTAGATGGGGTTGTTATCTAAGCGATCGCCAATGGGGAACAGTCCGAGAAGACTATAGCGCCGACGGTTCAGCCTGGGATGATTTTACCTTTGAACAGTCCCATTATCGAGCATATCGTTGGGGAGAAGACGGCATTGCAGGTATGTCCGATAATCATCAGCGGTTATGTTTTTCTTTAGCAATTTGGAATGGTAAAGATCCTTTTTTAAAAGAAAGATTATATGGCTTAACAAATGCTCAAGGGAATCATGGGGAAGACGTTAAAGAGTATTATTTTCATCTAGATAATACGCCAACTCATTCTTATATGAAGTTTCTCTATAAGTATCCCCAAAAGGCTTTTCCCTATTGGCAGTTGGAACATGAGAATAAAAAGCGGGGTTTAAAGAATCGAGAGTTTGAATTGCTGGAAACTGGCATCTTTGACGAGGATCGATATTTTGATGTCACGGTAGAATATGCCAAGCACAGCGATGAAGATATACTAATCCACATTCAGGTAACAAATCGCGCTGATGAAAGCGCAACGATACATTTACTGCCTACTTTGTGGTTTCGCAACATTTGGTCATGGGGTTATGAAGTAGATAAGCCTAGGTTGAAAATCTACGAACAATCTACAGAATACAATGTTATTGAGGCGCAACACCCTGACTTGGGTAAAAGATGGCTATATTGCTCTAATGTGAAGGCGAACAGCAATATGGGGGCGAACAACGACGCGCTAGCTTATACTAAAGCACTCGCTTCGCATCGTCCGAAGGTGTACCCTTTAGGGAATCCTTTAGGGCGTTCTCCCCTACTGTTTACCGAAAACGATACGAATCATCAACGTTTATCCTTTGGCCAAAAGAACAATTCTCCTTATGTTAAAGATGCTTTTCATCAATATGTCGTAGAAGGAAAACAGGATGCGGTAAACCCAAATCAGATCGGCACAAAATTTGCAGCCTACTACACTTTAGAATTAACAGCAGGAGAAACCAAGGCTATTCAATTAAGACTTTGCGATCGCTCTGAGCTTGAAAATCCCTTTGGACAGACATTTAACGACACATTCCAAGTACGTCAACAAGAAGCTGATGAATTTTATCAGCGGGTTTCCCCCGATCCCAAAAGTCCAGAACTACAAAATATTGAACGTCAGGCATTTGCAGGGCTGCTTTGGAATAAGCAATATTATCACTACATAGTTGATACCTGGCTGGAGGGAGATCCTGCTCAACCTAAGCCACCAGAGTCACGCCAAAACGGAACTAACAGTAACTGGATACATCTGCATACTGACGATGTAATCTCAATGCCTGACAAATGGGAATATCCTTATTTTGCAGCCTGGGATTTAGCTTTTCATATGATACCTTTGGCGGCGATCGATCCTGACTTTGCCAAGAAACAGCTAGAGCGCCTTACTCGTGAATGGTATATGCACCCTAATGGACAAATGCCAGCCTACGAATGGAATTTTGACGGGGTTAATCCTCCTGTTCATGCCTGGGCTACTTGGCGCGTGTACAGCATCGAACAGGAAATGTATGGACGTTCAGATAAAAAGTTTCTCGAACGAGTCTTCCAAAAACTGCTGCTTAACTTTACTTGGTGGGTAAACCAACACGATGAGCAAAATAATAATATCTTTCAAGGTGGTTTTCTGGGTTTAGACAATATCGGTGTCTTCAATCGTGATGGTGACATACCAACAGGGGGAGAATTGTCTCAGTCTGATGGCACTAGCTGGATGGCAATGTATTGTTTAGATCTATTAACTATTGCTTTGGAGTTAGCGCAAGATAATGATATCTACGAAGATATTGCTAGTAAATTTTTTGAACACTTTCTCTATATCGTTGATGCTATGAACCACATAGGTTCAGAAGGTTCAGCTCTTTGGAATGACGAGGATGGTTTCTATTATGACGTGCTGCATCTACCCAATGGTGAAAATCTCGATCTTAAAGTGCGATCGCTTGTCGGTTTAATTCCTCTGTTTGCG
>JBDKJC010000626.1:0-3247 GCA_039796815.1 Cyanobacteriota bacterium
GCGTCGGTAAGGTTATACGTACATTGACATGATCAACAATTCCCATCACGGCAGCTACCGCAAAAACTGGTGCAAGAGTAAAAACTGAGAAGTTAAGCATTAATACAGGAATAAACGTAAAAGAGCGATGCAAAATTTGATCGAGTGGATGCGATCGCACTGAGGCTAGCCAGTCCATCTGGGTAGTTGTATGATGAATCGCATGAAAACGCCAACGCCATTTCCACGTATGGGCTAGCCTGTGTTCCCAGTAGTCAGAAAATAAAATTATCGATAGTGCAAACGGCATTTGAATTCCAGGTGATAAGACAGATACCCAACTGCGTATTGGATTCAGCCATTCACTTGTGTTAGCAAAGCTAATGAATATTGTCGCCACCAGCCCAAAGCCAAAATTAACCAGCAAATGTGAGACAAAGAAATGAAATATGTCTGTCACATATCCCTGGCGAAAGATTGCCTGACTACGGTGCAAGGCAAATAGTTGCTCGATGACTGTAAAGACCAGCGCCATTAGACAAAAACGTACGAGCATTCTGAGAAGATTTGGCTCAAAGGCAGTATTTAGTTCAGACATGGATATCTTAGAATTTGTTCAAGTTTATCTATTAGCACGTTCAGCGATCGCTGTTTTGATCTCATCTAGGCTGATTGCACCGCTCTCATCGGCATCAATACGAGCAAAATTCTCTGACACTTTGGGCATTCCAGCTTCAGCCTCAGCTTTTATGAGTTCGCCGTCGCCATCTTCGTCTGCTGTGTTGAAACGCTGTTCAAGCTTTTCTAACTTTGAGTTTTTGTTTTCTGCATCTGCTGGCAGGGTAAAGAGGTTCATCGATGTCAAAGTCATTACTAGAGCGAAGGTTGATAGAATAGGAGCGAAGGTTGATAGAATAGTAGTCTTCATTGTTAAATTCTCTTTTTTGATTAAACTAAAAAATGATGTTGGCTTTTACATTTTTTATAGTAGGTAATGTCTAGCGATCGCACTTGAGGCAAATGCCCTGATTTAGAGTAGGACAAATGTCCCGAATCAAATGAGAGAATTGCGATTAAAGTAATGTTTATTCTTCCTTCCGATCTACGATCGCATCCACTGAAGTTTTTGCTCAAGATAGAGTGGATTATTTTGGTATTGTTGGCAGTAATAGAAACAATTCCCGCGATCGAAGTTAAGCAACTCCCACATCTACCAAGTTTGAATGCTGTCGGGATGATCGTGTTTTTTTTGCTGGGTTTGCACTTGCCTAGACGATTTTTCTCCAAGTTGCTCTATCTGGTTCTAGAAATTGGTTTAGTAGTATTGCTATCTTGGGTAGGCGGAGTACGTTTATTCCAGTTGCTATTTTTAGTGATTGTGATGCGAAATTGCACTTTATTTAAAGGTGGGAGCAACATTTATGTCACGCTCGCTGTATATTCGCTATACGCTATCACTCAACTTAATCGGCTATCTAATACATTTCCAGCCTATACATTTCCAGTTAGGGGAAAAGTTAGGCTGGCATGGTTGAGTTTGCTGTTATTGTTTGGGTTTATGGTGGTGTTTTTGCAAATGCTCGTGCGTGTAGTGCTGCAAGAGCGTCAAGGACGAGAACAGTTGGCGATCGCTAATAATCAGCTGCGCCAGTATGCTTTGAAAATTGAGGATCAAGCCACGTTACAGGAACGCAATCGTATTGCCCGTGAAATTCACGATTCTTTGGGACATTCTCTGACGGCATTTAATTTACACATAGAGGCAGTATTAAAGCTTTTTGAGACAGATCCTCTAGAAGCCAAAGCCTTATTGAGTGAGGCAAAACAGATCGGCTCTCAGGCTTTGCAGGATGTGCGCCAGTCTGTGACTACTTTGCGTTCTGATCTATTTCAGGGGAGATCGCTAGAAACAGTATTATTATTATTGATGGAAGATTTTCAGCGTTCTACCTCAATCACGCCTAAATGGCGATTTCAAACTGAAAGTAACCTGTCTGAATCCCTTAATGTTGCTATTTACCGAATTGTACAAGAAGCACTCACTAATATTTGTAAGTATGCAAGAGCAACTGAAGTAGAAATTACGATTAAAACACTGTTAGAAACTCAACCAATTTTACAAATTAACATTCGCGATAATGGAGAAGGCTTCGATCTTAACCAAACTAGAACAGGCTTTGGTTTGCAGGGAATGCAAGAACGAACAAACGCTCTATCTGGTAAAATCGAAATTTTAACTGCGCCACAGCAGGGATGTCAGATCATTGCTCGTTTCCCGATTCACTTATCCACATCCGATTATGATTAACTTATTATTGGTTGACGATCAAACATTAATTCGACGCGGAATGAAAGCACTGCTGAAATCCGATCCAGATCTGCAAGTAGTAGGCGAAGCTGCTAATGGACAAGAGGCGATCGCACTTATTAAAAACTTATGTACTATGGAAACTTCAATAGACGTTGTTCTGATGGATGTGAGGATGCCTGTGATGGATGGTGTTACTGCAACGAAGGTAATTTGTCAACAATTCCTAGCCGTGAAAGTACTCGTGTTAACCACATTCGACGATGAAGAGTACGTGAAACAATCCTTATATTCAGGTGCAGCAGGTTACTTATTAAAAGATACACCCTTTGAAGAATTAACCCAAGCGATTCGCTTAATTTATAAAGGCTATACTCAAATTGGGCCAGGACTGGCTAGCAAAGTAATAACTGAGCATAGGACATCCCAACCCCATAATGTTTTACCCACACGATGGAAACAACTGACTCCCAGAGAACAGGAAATTTTACAGTGCATTGCGCGAGGAGCAAGTAATCGTGAAATTGCCCAAGAACTATACATTTCCGAGAAAACAGTCCGAAATCATGTCACCAACATTTTAAGCCAGTTAAATTTGCGCGATCGTACACAAGCTGCTATTTTTGTTCACGCTCACAACATCTCAACGAGGATAAAAACGATTACTTCGTAGCTTTTAGCTTTTAGCTCTAAAAATGTATTGATAAGATGTTAAGCAAAATATGAAAATTCTTTTGGTAGACGACGAAACTGAATTAAGCGAGCCTTTGAGTCGAATTTTGTTGCAGGAGGGCTATCAGGTAGATATCGCTAATGATGGTGCATCTGGAATGAACTTAGCACTGCAAAACCACTATGATTTGCTGATTTTAGACTGGATGATGCCTCATAAATCGGGAATTGAAATCTGTCAATCAGTGCGATCGCAGCTCATTTCCACTCCCGTATTATTGTTAACTG
>JBDKJC010000627.1:0-3241 GCA_039796815.1 Cyanobacteriota bacterium
TGTGCGCGTTGCCTGGGATTATCTTACCCCTCAGTGTGAGTTTATGCAGGTTGTCTAAATTACATTAAACTTTGTTTGAATGTTTTCATATATTGCTCATTGTGACGCGAGCTTGCGAGCTAATCCTTTAGGACTCATTGCTCCTCGACTTTTCACTAGGAATTTAAGCAGTTTTTAAGTTTTGATTAGTTAATTTTGGGGGCAAAAGAGAGATTCAGGCTCTTGTCCTAAAGAATACCGCTTCGCATATGGCGCAGCTACTAGAAAAATTCTCCCATCAGATGTTTCTACCATTTTTGAAGCTGGGAGCATTGAGGGCTTCAGCTGCTGGTTATTTGGCTCAATTGCTTCTGGTTGTTTGACTATTGTGGGCAGGGAACGGATACCTGTAAGCGTCGTATCCAAATCGCTGTAGTTAGAGTCAGGGCTTTTGGGGAATCCTGGACTGTTATTGACGGTGAAACTATTTCTTTGTGGTTTACCACGGGATAAACAGGTATTGGAAATAGCTTCTTTTGTCGTCAGTATTTTTAGTTCTGATTGTTCTAATTCTTTTTGTAAGTCTAAATCTGGGGTATTGATTTTAATTGTACCGTCTATTCCTAGTTTAGAGGAGGCGGAAAAGATGTTTTGGCGGGAGTCAAAGAGAAATAAGCCTTCGTCGGCGTTGATCTCTAGATTGCCTCCCGTGCCATTAAAAGCGTTAGCTGTTACTTCACTGTTTTTTTGGCGATTAATGTATTGGTATTAATGGTGATATTGCCTCCGTTGCCATCATTCTGTGCAGCAGCTGTTATCTGACTGTTTTCATCAATTTGTAGGTTATTGGTATTGAGATTGATGTTACCACCATTGCCAGAGGAGGAAATTGCAATAATACTGCCAGAGTTATCCAAGTTAATATCTTCGGCATTAATAGTTAGTATTCCTGCATCTCCAGTACCTTCATCTTCACTACCTACATTTACTATTGCTCCTTCTTGAACAGATAGCTCCCTCGTTTCAATAAATACATTACCACTTTTTCCAGTGCCTTCAGTTTTAGCTGAAATTCTACTGGAAGACTGACCAGTTAATGATTCGCCACTTATTTCTATTGAATTTTTTGCTCTTATGGATAAGTTGCCTCCTGCCCCTTTACCAAACGTAGCAACTGATACTACTCCTCCATCCAAAATAGTCAATCGTCCAGTTTCAATACTTAAGTTTCCAGCCTTACCTAATGATTCTTCATCAAGTGAAGCAGTTGATATAGAACTGCCTGTACCTGCTCTTGATTTTCTGGCAACATATACCGAATCTCTGGCTAAAATTTCTATTGATCCAGCATTCCCTACAGTGGTAGAGCTTGCGGATATGACTGCATCATCTCGAACAGTTAATCGTTCGGTGTCAATCTTGATATTTCCACCATCACCTGTAGCTTCTTCTCTGGTATTGCTTCTTAAAGATGTATTTTCTGTAGATTTATTTCCAGCTACTCCTATTAATTCTAATCCTTCAGAAGCATTAATGTTTAAACTCCCTGCGTTTTTAGCTCCAAGGGTATTGGTTTCAATTTGTGAAGCTTCTTCTAACTTAATCTGTCTGCCTGTAACTTGAATATCTCCACCACCCTCACCGCTAGCATCTACTGTGGCCGAGTTAGACAACTGAATATTTTCCAAGGAAGGATTGTTTTCATAGTTCAAAGCCACTCCTTTATCTATAGCCTCTAGTTTGACTGAACCAGAACCAACACTACCTAATTCAATTCTTCCTCCTGCTGTCTTGACTATTCCACCATCAAATTGCAATTTGCTTCCTACTAAAGCCAAGGTTTGATCTGGTTGCACACTTAAACCTGAAGTTGTTTCTTCTGGAGTATCGCTTATACCCAGTCCATTACCATTAACAGCGATCGCCCCATTATTACCTTCAAACTGCACGCCTATCGGTACACTGACTTTCAAAATAGACTTATCCTGTGTAGGATCGGCGGAAAACTCTGCACCATCTTCAAACTCAACACGATCGGCCGTTGTTGCTATAAACGAACCTCCTACATCTAATTGGGCATTCTCACCAAATATAATTCCATTGGGATTGATGAGAAAGAAATTTGCCGACCCTTGGGAACTGAGGATGCCATCAATAGCCGATGCCGATTCCCCAGTGATCCGAGCGAATATATTTTCAATATCTAGTGCATTTTCAAATACTGCTTCCATCCCCTCTGGAATGGAAAATTCTTCAAAACTATGAAAGAGATTATTTCCTTCTCTTTCTCCACCATTGATTCTCATAATTTCTTCTATTTCTTCTACAGTTGTCGGCACGCTTCCATCTGGGGTAACTTGAGCCACTAAGCTTGGCGAGGTTTCACGTAGCCGTACCGAGGCTTAGCCTAAAGCAGGTCTCGCTTCAGCTGAAACTTCTACAGGAATCAAAGCCACTGCTCCACAAACTAGAGATAAAGATAATCGTCCAAACAGAGAAAGCATCTTGTTTCTCTTGATTAATTGCTTGTTTGATTGTTTATTTGTCGAATGGCGGTTCAATTTCTGGTTGAAGAGTGTCATAGATTACCTCAGAAGTTGTGCGCGTTGTCTGGGATTATCTTACCCTTCAGTGTGAGTTTATGCAGGTTGTCTAAATTACATTAAACTTTGTTTGAATGTTTTCATATATTGCTCATTGTGACGCGAGCTTGCGAGCTAATCCTTTAGGACTCATTGCTCCTCGACTTTTCACCAGGAATTTAAGCGGTTTTTAAGTTTTGATTAGTTAATTTTGGGGACAAATGAGAGATTCTGCTGATTGTCCTAAAGGACGACGCGAAGCTAGTGCTTTAGCATACCGCTTCGCATATGGCGCACCTACTAGAAAAACTCTTCCATCAGGTGTTTTTACCATTTTTGACGCTGGGAACATCGAAGTATTTGACGGCTGGTTATTTGGCTCAATTGCTTCTGGTTGTTTGACTATTGTGGGCAGGGAACGGATACCTGTAAGCGTCGTATCCAAATCGCTGTAGTTAGAGTCAGGGCTTTTGGGGAATCCTTCGTTGATATTGACGGTGAAACTATTTCTTTGTGGTTTACCACGGGATAAACAGGTATTGGCGATCGCTTCTTTTGTCGTCAGTATTTTTAGTTCTGATTGTTCTAATTCTTTTTGTAAATCTAAATCTGGTGCGTTGATTTTAATTGTACCGTCAATGCCTAACTCAGATGATGCTGAAAATATGTTAGACAGGGAG
>JBDKJC010000628.1:0-3240 GCA_039796815.1 Cyanobacteriota bacterium
ACACGATTACCATCCCTTGAATCCTATACTTTTCTCGATTTAGGTTGTGGCAAAGGACGCGCATTACTAGTGGCATCCGAATTCTCCTTTGAGAATATTCTGGGGATCGAGCTATCGCCTCTCCTAGCTGAAATCGCCCGTCACAACGCCGAAATAGTCGCCCATCGCTTTCCTCAACGCACGGAAGTATGTATCCAGGTCGCAGATGCCAGTAGCTTTCCGCTACCTGCTGGCAACCTCGTTATCTTTTTGTATCATCCATTTGGAGCCGAATTGGTCGCCAAGGTCGTTGCTGGGATTGAAGCAGCACTGGCGGCGGAAGATCGTAGTATCTACATTGTTTACTACAACCCAGTTGCCGGACATTGCTTTGATGCATCACCATTGCTGCAACGCTATTTTGCAGGGATGATACCTTATGGGACTGAGGAAATCGGGTATGGTCCAGACGAAACAGACCCATTAGTAATCTGGCAAGGTGGTACGGCAACTTCACCCCCGATTGCATCAGCAAATGCCCAGATCGTGGTGGGGAAAAACGGTGGTCGCGTCACCCTCGTAACTTAATCCAAGCCAACTTATCGTCAGGCAGCTTAATTCAGTTTGATAAACTTGACCCAGATATCCGTCAAATCCTTTATTTTTACAGGCAGAATCGAGCGAGCAAAATAAAACAAAAATTAATTAAGATTTTAAACCCATGCTTCAAGATCCTGCTGTAACTATCCAAGAAGCGATCGCCAAATTGCGTCAGCTAGTGCAACTAGAAGTACAAGATAGTTGGCGTGACCTGGGTAATGATGCAACACTATTAGATCTAATTCAATCTCCCACTGTCATCCTCAATGAGAAGGGCTATGTGGTTTTTCCAGCAGGGCAAGAGGTTAAATGGCTAGGGCAGAAAATTGTTATTCCCCAAACACTACAGGGTTATCCAATAGCGGGGTTGAGTTTACGTTTAGTCTTAACTTGGTGGGCAGCAGATGCCCAGATTTTTATTAACGGGGAGTTGTTGCAGCAAGGGGATTTATTTGATTCTTCTGCGCGAGTACTAATTACAGAGCAGGCTCAACCAGGGCAAGAATATCTGGTGACAATTCGTCTAGTTAGTCCGAGTCATGATATTGGGGCGTTAATGCGATCGCATTTGATTTATGAACAGATAAATACTCCTCAGCAAATCGACCCTGGTTTAGTGGCAGATGAAATTACGGTTTTAAGCAAGTATCTGTCTCAATTTAAACCCGCAGATCTAAATATCTTAGCCACGGCCTTAGATGAATTTAACTGGCAGAATTTAGCACAGGATGATTTTGTCGAGGATTTGGCGCAATTGCGATCGCGTTTGTTACCTTTGGCGGCAGATATTAAACAACGTCGTTTTAATTTACTCGGTCATGCTCACTTAGACATGGCTTGGTTATGGACTACCGATGAAACCTATAAAGTTGCTGAACGAACTTTTAAATCCGTCCTGGATTTACAGCAAAATTTTCCTGCTCTTACTTTTGGTCATACCAGTCCTGCTTTATATGAGTGGATTGAGCATCATCGCCCCGAGTTGTTTCGGTCTATTAAGAGTGCTGTTGAATCCAATAAATGGGAAATTCTTGGGGGGATGTGGGTTGAACCGGAAACTAATTTGGTCTGTGGGGAATCCTTAATTCGGCAATTGATTTATGGACAGCAATATTATCAGGAAAAGTTTGGCGCGATCGCGCTTGTTGCTTGGCTACCTGATAGTTTTGGTTTTACTTGGCAGCTACCGCAAATTATGCGGCAGTGTGGGATTGAGTATTTTGTGACGGGGAAATTGCATTGGAATGATACAACTAAGTTTCCTCATGGTTGTTTTTGGTGGGAGTCTCCCGACGGGACGCAATTGTTGACTTTAATGTCTCCCCCCAACGTGACTGGGGTAATGGATACGAACCCAATTACTATGGCTAATTACTCTGTTGATTGGGAAGTACAGACTGGTTTACAGGAAATTTTTTGGCTTCCTGGAGTTGGGGATCACGGGGGGGGACCGACTAGGGATATGTTGGAAGTGGCTGCTAAGTGGCGGGATTCTCCGTTTTTTCCGCAGATTGAGTTTACTACTGCTAGGGATTATTTGGAGAGGGTTGAGGGGAGTTTCGAGCAGAGGGAGCATGGGGAGCAGAGGGAGCATGGGGAGTATGGGGAGCATGGGGAGCATGGGGAGAAAAAAGGGCAAGGTCGGTTTCCTGTTTGGCGGGATGAGTTGTATTTGGAGTTGCATCGTGGTTGTTATACGATTCATGGGGAGCAGAAAAGATATAATCGCCGTTGTGAAAGGTTACTGTATGAGGCGGAGTTGTGGTCTACTTTGGCAACATTGCTTTGTGGGGAATGGTTCGATCTCCAGTCTTTGTTAGTTAAAGTAGGAACAGTAATTGAACCCGATAGTTTAAGTCAGGCAGATCCTCAACAACTGATTGAAATTGCTTGGAAGAAGGTTTTGTTTAATCAGTTTCATGATATTCTGCCAGGAACTTCCATCGCCGAAGTGTTTACCGAAGCTAATCAAGATTGGGAGAGGGCGATCGCTCTGGGAGAATGTTTGCTGCAACAGGCTTTGGATACTATTGCCTTGAATATTAAACTGCCTCCAGCCCCTGATGCTAATGCGATACCTGTAGTAGTGTTTAATTCTCTGAACTGGAAGCGATCGCAAGTAGTAACTCTAGAAGATCCCAGGTTTAACGAAGAAAATTTATTTTGGCTCTGGGATCATTTGGGTAATAAGATTTCTGCACAACGGGATCGACTGGGGAAATTGAGTTTTCTAGCTCAAGATATTCCAGGAGTAGGCTATAGTCTCTATTGGTTAGGTCAAGCACCAGGAATCAGACCAACGATTGAATTTAGCCATAATTATCAGTTAGAGAATGATTATTTAAAAGTTATTGTTAATTCTCAAACAGGCGATCTAGACAGTATTTTTGATAAGCACAATGCCCGAGAGATCTTGCGATCGCCTGGTAATAAACTCCAAGCTTTTACCGATCGAGGACAGTATTGGGATGCCTGGAATATCGATCCTGAATATGAGCAACATCAATTGTCCGATCCTCAACTTCAATCTATTGAGTGGTTAGAAGCTGGTGAATTACGCCAGGTAATTCGAGTAGTTAAACAGTTTAACAGTTCAGAATTTATCCAGGACTATATATTGGAAAGCCAAGCAAATCTCTTAACCATCAAAAATACTGTAAA
>JBDKJC010000629.1:0-3238 GCA_039796815.1 Cyanobacteriota bacterium
TCTAAACCCTGGAGAGTCACTTAATTTAACCAGAGATTTTTAACTGATTTTGACTTTTGATTTGCGAAGCTTATGCTAAAGCACTAGCTAAGCGTCGTCCTTTAGGACTTTTGACTTTTGACTTTTGACTTTTACATCATGTTCATGACGATACCGAATTTTTTGATCTACAGGATATAATTGATTTCTAATTTATCAGGAGTAACTTATGAATAAGAAATTACTGACTACTCTGGGTTGTTCAGGATCTCTTGCCTTCTCTTTGCTAAGTGTAAATTCTGCCAGTGCCACTGAATACGTCTTTACTGCTCCTGAATCCGATCGGGAGATGGCGGAAATTCCTGCCAGCAAAACAGATTATCCTTTTGCCGACTGTAGCTGTGATGGATATGATGCCGACACCGCGGCCAAAATAGATCGAGAAGGAGACAAAGCGGTTGAGCTTTATGGCTGTGACTGTGCTGGCTGTCGTAACCTAGTCCGTAATCTTAATTCCGACAAACCCCAATCATAATGGAGTAGTAGGTAGTGGGCAGTCCTAAAGGACGACGCTTAGCTAGTGCTTTAGCATAAGCTTCGCAAATAGGTAGTAGGTAAATAGAAGTAAATCTATTTTAATCAATCTGCGATCGCTAAACCATTATTTATCTTGGCTTCTCGAATCGATTATCGAAGTATTCATTTTGGCGATCGCCCAAACAACCTGATTACCTAAAATAAGCGATCGCATCACTACCCTGCAAAAGTTACCTATCTTTGACCACAATTAACTTGGGATTCAGGAATTCTTTCCCCTGCATTATTGGTGCGATATGCCGTCAAAACAATATGGCCCGACTTCGTTACCGTAATTCCCCTAGCTGGCTGTATTTTCCCCTGACTGGTTTCTATAGGTTCAGGAATAGCCCATGCAGCAGGGTTTTGCTCACTGCTAATAATATTCTCAGAATTGAGCGGCGCATCTGGTGTGGGAGTCACTCCACCTTTACCGGCGATCGCTAAACCATTATTTGCTGTGCCTCTACCCGCTTGACAAGCTTGAGCCGTGGTTTGCTCTGGTTCGACTACGTTGCTAGGTAATTCTGTCGCTCCCTGAACGGGATTAATGTCAGAAGTATTAATATTAACAGTGCCATCAAAACCACTAACTTCAGAACTAGCATTAATGTCGTTAGTTGAGTCATTTAAAGGACGTTCTTCAATCCCAAAGATCCCTTCACTAGCAATACTAATATTTCCACCTCTACCCTGTAGTGCGTTAGCAAAGATATTATTATCCCCATCGGGGAAAGCAACTATAAAATTAGCGTTAATATCCACATTGCCACCATTTGTATTACTTGTTGCCGCAGCAGCTATGTTGCTGTCATTATTTAAGGACAAACTTTTTGCTATTTCTAAGTTAATATTACCACCTGCTTTAAGTGCTGTGTTTTCTGTCGGGGATTCGGCAGTCAAATTTATCGCAAAAATATTTCCATTGTCTAAAGATAAAGTATCAGCTTGTACGCGGACAGAACCAGCATTACCACTTCCACTCAAAGTAACAGTAGTTGTATTTATTCCAAAATCACCAGGAGTAAAATTAAAATTACTGGCGTCAATAAGACTACCGCTAGTTAAAACAACATCAGTAGAATTAATTGAGATGCTACCACCATCCCCGTCTCCAAATGTACTGGCAAGAATTCCACTGCCATTAGTTAAGTTGAGGTTGGGTGTAGTGATGTTTAATGCGCCACCATTACCTACTGCGCCTGGTGCTACCGCACTGAAGATAAAACTTGACCCATCGATAGTAGCTGATTCTGTGGCATCGATGTCGATAGTACCGCCGTCTCCTTCTCCGAATGTACTGGCAGAAATTTCACCACCATTAGTTAAATCGAGATTAGCAGTAGTGATCTTTAATTCTCCACCTTTACCCACTGCACCTTCTTCTACATTATTGACAGCACGACTAACAGTTCCATCACTACCAGCACCATCAAAAGAAATATCTGTAGCATTAATTGTTATATTCCCTGCATTGCCTGCTCCAAATGTACTAGCATTTATTTGACCACCATTAGTTAAGGTGAGATTTGGTGTGGTGATGTTTAATGCTCCACCGTTCCCTGTTGCATTCTCTTGTACCCTATTAAAAATATCACCAGCATCGAGAGTGACTGACTCTGTGGAATTGATGTCGATTGTGCCACCATCTCCTTGTCCTCTTGTACTGGCAGAAATCTCACCACCATTAGTTAAAGAGAGATTAGCAGTAGTGATCTTTAATTCTCCACCTTTACCCACTGCACCCTCTTCTACATTATTGGCAGCACTACTAGCAGATCCATCACTACCAACACCATCAAAAGAAATATCTGTGGCATTAATAGTTATATTACCTGCATTGCCTTCTCCAAATGTGCTGGCATTTACTTGACCACCATTAGTTAAGGTGAGATTAGGTGTGGTAATGTTTAATGCTCCGCCATTACCGACTACACTTGGTGCTACTACGTTGGCAATAATACCGCCATCGAGAGCAACTGATTCTGTGGCATCGATGTTGATGCTACCACCATCTCCTTGTCCCCCTGTGCTGGAAGAAATTCCACCGCCATTAGTTAAAGAGAGATTAGCAGTAGTGATCTTTAATTCTCCACCTTTACCGACTGCGCCCTCTTCTACATTATTGACAGCACGACTAGCGGTTCCATCACTATCAACACCGTCAAAAGAAATATCTGTGGCATTAATAGTTATATTACCTGCATTGCCTTCTCCAAATGTATTGGCATTTATTTGACCACCATTAGTTAAGGTGAGATTGGGTGTGGTAATGTTTAATTCTCCACCATTACCGACTACATCTGGTGCTACAAAGTTGGCAATAACACCGCTATCAAGAGCAACTGATTCTGTGGCATTAATTACCACATCTCCTGCTTGAGCATTAACTGATCCTTCACCAATACCTGTGGTCAGAATACTACCAGAGGCTAAATCTAAATTTCTGGCGTTAACAAAAATAGAACCACCGCCACCAGCTAACACCCCAACTCCAGATGAATTAGCTAAGGAAACATCGCCTCTAGTTACACCTTCAGGAAAATTCAAACTACCATCTTCAGTAAAACTTACTGTTCCCGCAGTAGCCAAACTTCCTAAATTTACTATTCCTCCTGGTGCAAAGATTATGCCTCCATCGAAGTTAATATTCCCTCCAAGTAAAGTTAGATTTTTTCCTGTA
>JBDKJC010000630.1:0-3237 GCA_039796815.1 Cyanobacteriota bacterium
TTTAGATATAATCAATCTGAGTTATTCTGGGCAGCATCAAAAATTGCGCTCCAAAATAAACGAGAACCATTTTGACCACTATAAAACAGCAAAGCAGTTAATAGTTTCCAGGCTAAATGAGATAAAGATTCTAAGGGGATATTTTGAGGATTAGCAATTCTTGCTTGATAGTAATTAATAAATTTATCTAAATAATCACCGAGTAAAGTAATCTGATGAGGTGATTCATTTTGTTCCGTAACCTGTTCTAAAAGATTAACTCCCCGACGAAGCAATTCTTGATGCTGATTAGCCAAATGGCAAATAATTAATCCTCTTGAGCGTATTTCTTCAGCTTCTAGTTTTTTTTGGACTCTAGAATCATCTTTGGAGTTAGAACCAGACTGCCAGAGAGTTGAGAAATCGCCACTTACTGATTCTAATCGTAAATCTTGAGCTGCTTGAATTATCTCTTCTGAGCTAATATTGGCGATCGCTTCTAAGGCCAACAGAACTAAATCTAAATGACATTTGATGTTTTCTAATTCTCCATCCTCAGCAGCTTTTAAATTAACTAATTCTGGCGATTGAGAATCATCGGATTCAGTTTTGCTATTGATTGGCATAATAATTAGCCATGAATAAATACTCAAGCAAAATAGTATACTTCACTAACACTTCATTGAATATTTTCTAATTAATATTGTTTCTTGATAAAAATCTCAGAGCCTTAATTAACAATGTTATAAGAAATTATAAAATATTTTATCTCTATATTAATTAATATGACATTTTGTTTATGCTATTTATTTGGTGCAGAGATATACTGTGCTTTTCTCTTGTTGCTCATGTTCAAAAATCAGCAAAATTTAAATGCAACTCCCATATCATGGCTGATAATTTTTATAGCATCAACTTTTTGGGTATTTATTTTACCTATTTCTTTACTTGAAATGATCGCCAAAGGTAAGTCTAAACCTTATGGCAAAGGTAAATCTGGAATTGCTCAAGAAACTCCTCAATAGCTAAGCTGTGAAAAGTAAAAGGGCTTTGCCCCAGCTATAAGCTATAAGCTATAAGCTTAATTAGAAGACGTTTTGGATCACTTGAGCATCGGACTATTTAATTATAGAGCCAACGAATTAGACAAATATTTGATTGTTTGATTAAAAACTGAGTGTAACTATTAAATACTTATCTAATCCGTCGACCTAATAGGTTACTCAAAAAGCTTCAAGCTTTTATCTCTATTTGGGACTTGCTTCAGTAGCAGGAGATACTGTGCCAGGATTAATTTCTGCTGCCAAACAGCTTTTCATTGCTTCCTCACCAGATATTTTAGATACGGTGGCTAGATCCAGGGTACATTCAGCATGACGTTCTGGTAATAAGCTACGACGACAGCTATCTAAAGTCATATCTGATTTTCCTTTTTCTGCTGTTAAACCACTGCTAATGGTGGTGACACAGCTTGCCAGTTCATCAGGTCTACGGACGCGATAACAAGACTCTACAGCGTCGTCGCCTTTAATACCTGTCGCGGTAATTTCAGTAACGCAGAGCGCCAAATCATCAGGCTGTAAGGCATCAGAACAGGCTGCTGCTGCTGCTGATTGAGCTACGCCACTGGAGATTAGACTATTAGCACATGTGCCAATGCTGCCAGCTAATGCAGGTGAATTAGGGGTAGCTAATAAAAATACGGGAAAAGAAACCAAACTAGTCCAACGAACTACTTTCCAAAAAATTTGCATGATAATTCAATTATATTTTTCACTCACAACCATACTAAAGCTAGCTGCTCAAAATCGGAAGTAATCAAAACTTTAAAGGGATAAAGGTTCTAGTTAATTTGTTGCCTTTATCCCTCCAGATTAATGCAGTTTAGCAAGTCAGCAATCAAAAATAGATCTACTAGTATTGGGGAATACTAGAATCGACTTCTTGACTCCAAGCAATAATACCACCCTTAACGTTAGTACCTTCAATCCCAGCTGCTCTAAGAATATTTAAGGCTTTAGCAGAGCGACCTCCCAGCTTACAGTGAGCAATCAGACGATGACCATTGACTAATTCTTTCACTTTCTCAACTGCGCTACCATCTTCCAATTCTGATAGAGGAATTAAAACTGAACCCTCGATTTTGGCAATCTCATATTCGTTGGGATTACGAACATCTAGTAACACAAAGTCTTTTTTACCGCTGTCCATTAGTTGTTTAAGATCCTGAACAGTCATTTCGGCGATCGCATTACTTGCGGCTTGTTCGGCAGCAGCAGCTTGAGGAATACCACAGAATTCCTGGTAATCAATCAGTTTTTCGATTACTGGTCGTTCGGGGTTAGGACGCAGTTTAAGCTCGCGAAACTTCATATCCCAGGCATTGTAAAGTAGTAATCTACCGCTGAGGGTATTCTCTGCACCCAGAATAATCTTAATTGTTTCGGTTGCCTGAATCGTGCCAATAATGCCACAAAGAACGCCTAAAACTCCCCCTTCGGCACAAGAGGGAACCATGCCTGGTGGTGGTGGTTCAGGATAGAGATCGCGATAGTTTGGACCTCCTTGATAGTTAAAGACCGTTGCCTGTCCTTCAAAGCGGAAGATTGAACCGTATACATTCGGTTTATCTAGGAGGACGCAAGCATCATTGGTCAAATAGCGAGTGGGGAAATTATCTGTACCGTCAACTACTACATCATAAGGTTCGAGAATTGACAAAGCGTTTGCTGAACTGATCGCGGTTTCGTATAAATCTACCTGGCAATGAGGATTGATACTGAGAATGCGGTCTTTGGCTGACTGAATCTTTGGTTTGCCTACCCAGGATTCACTGTGAATAATTTGACGCTGTAAATTAGAACTATCGACAATATCGAAGTCTACCAAGCCAATTCTGCCGATCCCTGCTGCTGCTAAATACAGTAATAGTGGCGAACCAAGACCACCACTACCAATACAAAGAACACTAGCTGCTTTAAGGCGTTTTTGACCGTCTAATCCTACCTCTGGCAGAATGATGTGACGCGAATATCGTTGATATTCTTCTTTATTGAGTTCTATTGCTTCCAAATTTGGATTAAGCATGATAATTTGAGAAAACGCGATCGCAGACCCTGGGGTTCAGGTCGGCTTGTACTATGAACTCTTTATTATATAGAATTTTCTGTCACAAACTTTTTGGCTTGATTTTTTGTAAAGTAAAGTAATGCCAATCAAACAGAGTATTTGCCAAGCAATTATTTAAGTACTCGTTCA
>JBDKJC010000631.1:0-3228 GCA_039796815.1 Cyanobacteriota bacterium
TATGGCTGTTATCACATCGAAATTGAGAGGATAAAGTTTTATGGCTCATAGTTTCCTCATTGACGCTGGTTATTGGCATGTAACTGGTCATTGGTTAAAACCAAACATAGCCCCAATTACTCTTGAGGGAGGAATTAAAATTGCTTGGAAAAGAGCTAACTGGTTCAAGCTAACTACGAGCCTAACTTGTGATGACGAAACAGCGACGGAGATTGTTTATCAATGCCGAGGCAACCTGAATTACGAGACCAAATACTATACTTATGTTGCTCAACACAGTCTTTTGGGGAATATTGAGGGAGAAGGTAGATTGGGACAGCAATCGATCGTTCAGTATTACTGGTTTATCGGCACTGGTAGCAAACACAAAGGATTAGATACATATGTCTGCCTAGATCAAAATACCTATCATCTAACTAGCACTATTGTAGATGGTCACAGTATTAAGCAGACGATTGAAGCAACCCTAAGACGTTAGCCTAATTTAGTAGCTCACTTTAACCGATAATCACAGCCAAAATTGATTTAAGAAACTTAACTTCCCCGATAGAAGATGAATAAAGATACAAATCACGGTCGTTTGCTTGCCAACCGCTACGAATTATCCGAGCTTGTCGGAGAAGGTGCAATGGGTAGAGTTTACCGCGCCAGAGATACTGTATTAGGTGGGGTGATCGTAGCCGTTAAGTTCTTATCTCAAGCTCTACTCAGTGAGAATATGCGCGATCGCTTTGAGCGAGAAGCAACAATTTCGGCTCTTTTGGGGGAAAAAAGTATCCATGTCGTTCGGGTTAAAGACTATGGTGTGGACGAGCATTCTGCGCCTTTCTACGTTATGGAGTTTCTGGCGGGAGAAAACATCAATGATTTAATTTCCTATCAACCTATGCCCCTAAAAAGATTTCTCACCCTAGCTCGTCATGTTTGTCTGGGATTGGAATCTGCTCACCAAGGAATTTATTTTAATGGGGAACTTTGTCGAATTATTCACCGCGATATCAAGCCTAGTAATATAATCGTACTGCAAGATCCCAGCTTGGGAGAAGTAGCTAAAATTCTCGATTTTGGCATTGCCAAACTGATCCAAGCAAGTGCTGAACAAACTCAATCATTTATGGGAACTCTAGCCTATTGTTCTCCCGAACAAATGGAGGGCAAAGAGCTAGACAGTCGTTCCGACATCTATAGTTTGGGTGTCATGATGTATGAAATGCTTACCATGGATATGCCTTTGTTACCTCAAAACTCATCCTTTGGTGGTTGGTACCAAGCTCATCATAATTTTAAGCCAGAACCTTTTAGCACTCGCCTCAATTTACCTCGCGAATTACAGGATTTAGTCTTTCGCTGTCTGGAGAAAGAAAGAGATCGGCGGCCTCAAAGCGCTCGTGAGATTATGGAAACTCTAGAAAGGATCGAGCAGCAGTTTAAATTTGGCACAACTAATCCTGGATTAAACATCAACACAGCTGAGTATTTTGCCCAAAAGAATATCTTAGATACTGCTTTAAGCGATACATTATCTCGTGATGCTACTCTTAATGCGATTAATAATCGCACGATTAATACCGAAACTTCCGTTACGGAAATTTGTTTGCAGACTCCTTGGCCCCAGGATAAACCTCTAAGCAAAATTGTTTTCTCTCAACTCATTAAGACTCCATTAGGAGAAGTTCCGGTACTTTGCGTCATGCTGGAGCAAGAAGATATTTACCAGAGAATTGATTGCACCCGCTACAATCAATTCTTGTATTTGGCTAATCCTCATCCTATGTTGCTTTGGGTGACAGTACTTTACAATGCGGAATACGGTGCTAAATGGCTTACCTGTTATTTAGATCTTAAATCCCAAAAAGGACAAGAAATTGCGCGCGCTTTGGCAAATAAAGGTAAATATCGGATTTTATTTTATGGTTTAGATGAACCTCGACGATGCCAACATATCACTAACTCTATAATCAATACTCATAACTGTAAAATGCTCCAGGAATGGGCAAATTTAAGTCAACTGACTAAAAGTTTGGGAGATGTCAAAGTAGCCAAAAAAGTTCTGCAACAGGAGCTGGAGAAGCTAAAAGACCAAATTTTAACCAAAGTTAAAGCTTCTAAATTGACTGATGTAAATGCAGGGAGATAGGGAGATGGGGAGATAATTATTGCCCCAATTAAGTTGTTTCAGTTATTATTTCTTTAATTTTTGTTAGATTCAGAGGCTGTTGCTCAGATTTTGCCGTAGATAGCCAAAGCAAGTATTCGACGTTGCCCGCTGGACCTGTGATCGGGGAAACGGTTAGACCGTGATATTGCCAGCCTAATGTCTGAGCTGCTTGCCATACTTGCATAATTGCTGAAGCGCGATCGCCAAGCTCCCTCACTACACCTTTTTTGCCAATTCGCTCTCGTCCAACTTCAAACTGTGGTTTAACTAGTAACACAACTTCTTTGGGTGTAGCTAATAAATGCCAAAGAGGTTCTAGTACTTTAGTTAAAGAAATAAAAGATAAATCCATGACTCCCAAGTCTGCCATAGCTGCATCGCCATAAAGTTCGTGAGGGGTTAAATAACGGATATTAGTTCGCTCTTTTAAAATAACGCGATCGCTGGTACGAATATTCCAAGCTACCTGCCCATAGCCTACATCTACGCCATAGACTAACTTTGCTCCTGACTGCAATAAACAGTCGGTAAAGCCACCTGTAGATATGCCACCGTCTAAACAAATGCGATCGCGTATCTGAATCTTAAACGTTTCTAAAGCCTTAGCTAGTTTCTTTCCCCCACGAGAAACATAAGGCGGTTGTTCTTTGACCTCAATTTCCGCCGTAGTTTTAATTTCTGTCCCAGGTTTATCGATAATTTCTTGATTTACCTTGACCTTACCTGCTCTAATCAAACTCTGTGCTAACGCCCTAGATTCACAGAGTTCTAAGCTGACTAATAATTTATCTAACCGCTGTTTTGCCAAAAGATATTCAAGATCTAACTTAAAAATGCAAGCATAATCATCATATCAGTTCAGTTTGCACAACTAACTAAGAGCTTATAGCTTACGGCTTAGAGCTTTTGATAAAAAAAAACCAGAGCTGCAATATTCTCACCATGCAGGCTCTGGATCTGTTCGAGAAGTATCTTTATTTAGAATAAACAGCTCAACTGTTTTGGACATCAGTCATTTGACTCAATGTTAATCTTTAAAGGTCAGCAAAATGACTGAGACTAATTGATTT
>JBDKJC010000632.1:0-3228 GCA_039796815.1 Cyanobacteriota bacterium
GGAACTGGATGGCTGTCAATTTTGTTAGCCAAAATGGGAGCAGAAAAAGTTTTCGGTCTTGACTTTTCAGAGGCTCAAATTCAAAAAGCGCGCAAGGGAGCGATCGAAGCTGGTGTTGATCGCCAAGTATCTTTTCAAACTATTGACGCATCAGATTTAAATTCAAATAGCGACAAATATGATGCGATTATTTTGCATGGTTTTCTGCATCATCTGACTACTACTGAGATAGATCGGGTAATGGCAACAGTATCTAACATGCTCAACCCAAATGGTCGTCTGATTATTTGGGAACCAGTACGATATCAGTCTGGTGAAAATACCAAAACTCAACGACGATTATTAGAGCGAATCGAGTTTTTGAAGCGTCTTACGTTAAAGGGTCAGCGCTTGAAACTACGAAGAATGAATACGCAAGAACAACAGACAAGAGAAGCGATCGCGCAACGTTTTATTGGAGAATCACCGCGAGGACCATCACCCAAGGAAATGCCATTTGAACCTGACGAACTCCCAGCTTTGATGTCTCCTTATTTTAGCGTTCAGAAAAGAGAACGATGCATGGCTAATGCTTATTTAGTCGCAGAGCAAACGCTGTTGATGGAATTATCGCAACCATTGTTAGCTCGACTGATACGCTGGCCTCTACTATCCATAGCAAGGTATACCGAACGCCGTCTCTTATCTCTAGACCCACCACCTTCTGACATCTGGATTTTTGAAATGTTTGAATGTACTGCTAAAAGGCGTTGCTGATTTGAAACATGAATTTCTCTTTAGCTATCAGCTATGACGCGAAGCTTATCCGAAGGTGTCCTAAAGGATACCGCTTCGCATATACCCTTTAGGGAATCCTTTAGGGCAGCTATCAGCTATCAGCTCTTTAAAATTTCGTTTTCAAGTAAAAAATTGAGAATCATACCTTTATTAAGCTATTAAGCAACGCCAAATTGCTTAAGTCAGAAATAAAAGTTCAATTAATGAACTATAAATCATGAATAAACCAAAAATATCAGTAATTATTCCCGCTTATAACGGGATGAAATACCTACCAGAAACGGTAGAAAGTGCAATGGCGCAAACTTTGACTGATTTTGAAATATTAATTATTAATGATGGCAGTACCGATAATATTGTTGAATGGGTTTCCCAATTAACAGATCCTAGAGTTAGATTAATTTCTCAATCCAATCAAGGAACTGCGATCGCTCGCAATCATGGAATAACGGAAGCGAAAGGCGAATATATAGCCTTACTCGATGCTGACGATCTTTGGGAACCAACTAAGCTAGAAAAACAGGCAGCATGTCTCGACAATAATCCTTTAGTGGGGTTAGTTGATACTTGGGCAATGACCATTGACGATCGCGGTAATGCTAAAGGTAGAATCCGAAAACACGAAGTTGAAGGGGATGTTTACCATAAAGTATACGAAGCCTGTGATAATCCTGTTTGCTGCGGTAGTTCACCAATGATTCGGCGCAGTTGTTTTGATGTTATTGGTTTATTCGATCCCAAGATTAAGATAGTTGAAGATGTCGATATGTGGATACGAATTGCTTCTCGCTATCATTTCGGCTTAATTAAAGAAGTTTTAGTAAAATATCGCCAACATCCTCAGAATAAATCTAAAGATTGTCAGTCGATGTTACCAGAATTTCGAGCATTAATTGAGAAAACTTATCGCTCTTTACCTGTTGAATCACTTTATCTCAGGGCGCAATGCTACGCCAAGTTAAATCTTTTCCTGGCTTGGAGAATGATGGAAAATCAAGACTATCGCCAGGCTGCCCATTTTCATCGACAAGCGATCGCTCACCACTTTGACTTTTTGTTGAAACCAGAATCTATTCGTCTGGCGATCGCCATTTTTCTTGTTCGTTTGTTTGGTTTTAATACTTTCGAGCAAATACGCGCCTTTAATCGTCTAGTAAAAAATTACGTGTAAATGTATATTACAGAAACAACTATTGAAGCAGGTCGAACTGAAACTCAATATTGGAAAGATATTTGGCACTATCGAGAACTATTATACTTTTTGGCGTGGCGCGATATATTAGTACGCTATAAGCAGACTGTAATGGGTCTTGCTTGGGCTTTACTTCGTCCTTTATTGGCGATGATTATTTCTACCATCGTCTTTGGCAATATCGCCAAACTACCTTCAGAAGGAGTACCGTATCCAATTCTAGTATTTGCTGCCATGCTGCCTTGGCAATTTTTCTCCAGCTCACTTGCCGAATGCAGCAACAGTTTAATTAACAATAGTCAACTGATTTCTAAAGTTTACTTTCCTCGCCTAATTGTGCCAGCAAGTACTGTAGTTGTCAGCTTTGTCGATTTCATGATTTCAGGAATTATCTTATTAGCTTTGATGACTTGGTATGATTTTGTTCCTAGTTGGCGCATCATCGCCCTACCGCTATTTATTTTAATAGCCTTTGCTGCTGCAATGGGAGGCGGACTTTGGCTAGCAGCACTTAACGTAAAATACCGCGATTTTCGTCATATTGTGCCATTTCTGGTTCAATTTGGATTTTACATCTCTCCAGTCGCCTACAGTACCACTATTGTTCCCGAAAAATGGCGTTTAATATATTCTTTAAATCCAATGGTAGGCGTAATTGACGGCTTTCGTTGGGCAATTTTAGGTGAAAATTTTGGTATTTATTTGCCTGGATTTCTTATTTCTTTAACAGTAGTTGCTTTTTTCCTCATCAGTGGTCTTTGGTATTTTCGTAAAACAGAACGTACTTTTGCAGATGTTATTTAGGGCTTTGCCCTGGCTATCAGCTATCAGCTATCAGCTCTAATACCAATTCTCTATAACAATGCACTAGATTGAATTTAACCCTTTTACCCCAACAGCACGATTATTCACGGCGAAATGAAGTCGCCGAATTTCGCGCTCAAACTAAGCGGGATAAACGTCTTTGCGACGCGAAGCTTATCCGAAGGTGTCCTAAAGGATACCGCTTCGCATATACCCTTTAGGGAGTCCTTTAGGGCGCGAGATTTAAACTTAGAATATTAAGTGCAACCTCAAAAGAAGAATTAAACTTAGATCTTGCACCAAGATTTGATAAACGATATAAAAGCTGAATGGATTCTTCGGGGTTAAGTTCCTGAGCTATTATTCCGCGTAGTTCTTCTGGTATGTTTAACTTATTTAGTATCACAAGTTTTCAAGTAGGTTGGGATCGCTATCACTAATCCTCTTTGCAGGGT
>JBDKJC010000633.1:0-3223 GCA_039796815.1 Cyanobacteriota bacterium
TTTGGGTGCTATTGCGCCAAGCTTAGTCAATTGGTTTATGGTCATGCCTCTTAAAGGTGAACCCGTCGGCGGTGGCTGGGAATTGCCAGGATTAGCTACAGCACTAATTGTTAATGGTGCTTGGGGATTGGGAACTGCTTTATTTATTCGTTTACTGAGTCGCAATTTGTTGGGAAACAGTCGGAATGATTCGTCAGCCGTCAGGCAAGAGGAAGGAGAAACCATGCATCGATGAGAGCAACTAGCAACTAGCTGCTGACTACTCACGCTTATGGCTTTGATAAATTTTTTACTCTGGGAATATGACACTTTATAACTTATTGCTAACTATGGGTTATGGAGTATGAGATTTTATAAATAGGTATGAATACTAAATAATAACTTTTAAGAAAATGGTACAAGAATCAACTGTTGTAGTTACTGGCGCATCTTCTGGTGTCGGTTTATATGCGGCTAAAGCCTTATGCGATCGCGGTTGGCACGTAGTTATGGCTTGTCGTAATCTGTCTAAAACCGAAAAAGTAGCAAAAGAAGTTGGTCTACCCCAAGATAAATATAGTATTCTTCATCTCGATCTCGCTTCCCTAGATAGCGTGCATCAGTTTGTCCAGGATTTTCGCGCTACGGGAAAATCTCTAGATGCTTTGGTATGTAACGCAGCAGTTTATTTACCTTTGGAAAAAGAGCCACAGCGCAGCCAAGAAGGTTATGAGTTAAGTGTGGCGACTAATCATCTGGGCCATTTTCTTTTGTGTAATCTCATGTTGGAAGATCTCCAGAATTCCCCAGCGCCAGAAAAAAGATTAGTAATTTTAGGGACTGTTACCGCTAACCCCAAAGAAATTGGCGGCAAAATTCCGATTCCTGCACCCCCAGATCTAGGAGATTTACAGGGGCTGGAAGCAGGTTTTAAAGCACCGATTGCCATGATTGATGGCAAAAAGTTTAAACCAGGCAAAGCCTATAAAGATAGCAAACTGTGTAATATGCTAACAATGCGGGAGTTACACGATCGCTATCATCAATCCACAGGAATTATCTTTAACGCTCTCTATCCTGGATGTGTAGCCGAGACAGGTTTATTCCGCAACCATTATTCTCTATTTCAAACCATTTTTCCTTGGTTTCAAAAGAATATTACAGGAGGCTATGTAACTGAAGAATTAGCAGGAGAAAGAGTTGCTAAGGTAGTAGCAGATCCTAAATTTAATGAGTCGGGAGTTTATTATAGTTGGGGTAATCGCCAACAAGAGGATCGTACTGCTTTTCAGCAAGAAATCTCTGATGAAGCCATGGACAACAACAAGGGCAAACGCCTTTGGCAATTGAGCGAGAAGCTAGTGGGAATTGCTTGATTTTATCTAAAAAGCTTTTAGCTGTTAGCTTTTAGCTTTTAGCTATGAATTTGTTTAACGAGTAGCTGAATAAAGTTTGGAGTTATAGTCATTCTAAATAGAAACCATATGAAAAATCAAAGCTGTAATAAATGCTTTAAACTCTTCTGATTTGCCCTAAAGGATTCCCTATGGTCACGAAGCTTATCCTTTAGGACTTCTGACTTCTGACTTCTGACTTTTGACTTAAAACCAATCAATCATGAGGAAACTAATTGGAATGACTATAGTTAGAGAGAATCAAATATAAAACACTCTAACTAATAATCCCCTAATGCATCTTAAGCTGCCTCCCACATATCCTTAATTTTTCCAGGCAAGAATTGAGACACCTGTTTTTTAGTATCGTCAGATAACTCTTGTTTGGTGGCAGAAAAAACAGCATTTACTACTTGCTCAACATCAGCACTTGGTGGCATACCACCTTCATTCTTGACTCGGAAAAGAAAACGGTCTGAATCTATTTTAAAAATGCCAGGACCTTGCCATGGTGGACGTACTCGACTGAGAAAACCAACAATTGGGTTTGTATCTTTCCAAAGATCGGTTATTTCTTGTTGCAAAGCTTTTTGATCGGTTATTTCAGCAGGTTCATGTAATTCTTCAGCAACTTGGTCAGCTGCTTCAGTTGTCATTAAGTCACGCATGACTCGAAAAACCATTTCTGTCATATCTCTAGCATCGAATATATCTTCTAATTCTCCTTTGAGCATGACCTTTTCTAAAAAGGGCATATCTTTAGAAGCAATTACTTTACTCGGACCTTTCATGAGCGCTTGGGGAGGATCTTTCTCCATCCGTTCCAGCATTTTAACCCCTTTTTCGGTTAATTTTGCTTTCTTGAACTTAATTAGGTGAGGCAATGGGCCATCTGGTGCGCCAAAGGTGTTAGCAACCCGAAAATCTACCTCTTCAGCGTCAATTAAATCGGGTACGTCTTCTTGGTTGGCATAGGCATTACCAGAGAAGTCGGCAATAATATATTGTTTTTGATTAAGATAATCTAAATGACCCAGAAAATCGGCGATCGTTAAATTTCTCCCAGTAAAATCTGTTGCCTTAAAATCTACAGAATGTATTCCTTCTGAATCTTGCTGATGAATTTTGTCTAGCAAGATGTACATCACATCATCTCTTAAAGATATAGTCATGAAGTGTTTTATTTAATTCTTATTTACAGAGTCAAGTCTACGAGAATTAAAGAAGTTACTACATCTACTTTTAGAATAATATTTGCTCTCTAACTATTGGTAGATATTGAGGGATAGGCGATCGCGAGATCGCCAAGACTAGATATATCTCCGAACTTTATCTCCCTCCAACTACAACATTTCTGATGCGAATATGCGGCCCGCCAACGCTAACAGGCAAAGGCATTTGTCCCCCTTTACCACAGCCACCATTGGTATAGAGAGTGTCGCTACTAATTGCATCTATATCCTGGAGAGTCTGGAATACATTACCCGATAAAGTAACATCACTAACGGGTTCGGCAATTTTGCCATCACGGATCATATAGCCTTCGGCTGCTGCAAAGGTAAACATTTCGCCATTGGTTTGTCCCCCCAACATTCGGACAGCATAAACTCCTTCTTCAATTCCTTGAAACATTTCTTCTAGAGGAGTATCTCCAGGTTCGATCGCTGTATTAGTCATCCGCACAATGGGAGGATAGTTGGCACGGATTGCTCTGGCATTGCCCGTAGGTGCTTCAGTCATCTTGCCTGCTGTCTCGCGGGAGTGTAATCTTTCAGTTAAAACACCGTTTTTAATTAAATACTTACGTTGTCCAGGCACTCCTTCGTCATCGTATTTCATCGATCCAGGAA
>JBDKJC010000634.1:0-3222 GCA_039796815.1 Cyanobacteriota bacterium
CCACCCCCAGCATCTTCTTGAATGCTAAACAGTTTTAATTCTTTCCCTAGTTTGCGATGATCTCTGCGTTTGGCTTCTTCTTTCTGTTCTAAATAAGCCTCTAACTGTTCGGGCGTTTCCCAAGCTGTACCATAGATGCGTTGTAGTTGGGCTTTGGTTTCATCTCCGCGCCAGTAAGCACCAGCTACGCTTTCTAAAGCAAAAGCCTGGTGGTTAATCTCTTTTGTATAGTTGACATGAGGTCCTGCACACAAATCCCACCAAGATACACTCTTAGAAATTTTTACAGGTTTAATTAAAGAAGGTTCTGGTAAAGCATCTTTTAATTTCTCTCCCACATCGGACAATCTACCACCATCGAGACTACCGATATAGTAACGAGTGATAGTTTCTCCTTGAGGAATACTGTCTAAAATCTCTAGCTTATAGGATTCTTCCAGTTGTTCGATTTCGGCTTTAATTTCCTCCCTGTCTACCTCTTCCCGAATAATCGGCAAATTAGCTTTAATAATCAAGCGCATTTGCTTGGTAATTTTGCTCAAATCTTCAGGGGTAAAAGGTTGCGGGCGGTCAAAATCGTAATAAAAACCCGTATCTGTGGTTGGTCCAATAGTAACTTTTGTCTCTGGAAATAATATTTGTACCGCCATTGCCATGACATGAGCGCAAGTGTGGCGAATGCGCTCTAGTTTTTCTGGATTGGCAATTTGTAAAGGAGTTTTAGTTAACTGACTGACCATAATAGGATTATTATAATGATAATCGTTATCATAATAGCGTAAATTTGATGACTCTCGATCGCCAAAACTAAAGCCCAATTACAGCAAAAAATATGACTCGCCTAAATTTTACTTTATCCGATGCCTTACCATCCTTACCTAAAACTGGAATGCCAGTGACGATTATTACTGGTTTTTTAGGTAGTGGCAAAACTACTTTACTCAACCAAATTCTGCAAAACAAAGATAATTTAAAAGTAGCCGTTCTAGTTAATGAATTTGGCGATATTAATATTGACGAGCAACTACTAATCTCGATGGAATCAGATATGGTAGAGCTTGATAATGGTTGTATATGCTGTACGATTAATAACAGTTTAGTAGAGGCAGTTTATCAAGTTTTAGAACGAGAAGAAAAAGTGGATTGTTTGGTAATTGAAACTACAGGATTAGCCGATCCATTACCAATTATTTTGACTTTTCTCTCTACAGAATTAGAGTTTTTAACTCGCCTTGATGCAGTGATTACAGTTGTCGATGCAGCAGCCTTTGATGCCAAACACTTTGAGAGCGATGCTGCTTTTAGTCAAATTAGATATGGCGACATGGTTATTTTGAATAAAATCGATTTAGCAACAAAGGATCAAATTAAAGAATTAGAAGCATTTATTGGTGATGTTAAGCCAGGATTTAGGATTTTACAGAGTGAATATGGTAGAGTTCCCTTACCTTTAATTTTAGATATTGGTTTAAATCAAGAAGATCATTATCAAGAGCAGATTTCTGAGTTTCGGCGCGATCGCTCTTCTTTTAATAAGCACTTAGCCAATGATGATTTTAATTTCGTTTCTTTTCAAAGCGATCGCCCGTTTGAACTTGAAAAATTTACCCATTTTTTAACCGAACAATTGCCGAATAATGTATTTCGAGCCAAAGGAATATTATGGTTTCAAGAAAGTCCCTCACGACATATTTTCCAGCTTAGTGGACCTCGTTACGATCTGCAAGCTGATGATTGGACGACGCAACCAAAAAATGAAATTGTATTTATCGGGCGTAATTTAGATGAGTCTTTAATTAAACAACAGCTTGATGACTGTTTAGCTTGCTTGATTTTGCCAAACAAGTTTAGTCTGCCTAAATTACCTTTCTAATTATCATGGATTTATTTTCTCGAACTAATTTAAAAGCCGATCCTGAAAGAGTTAAACAAGTGAAAACCTGAATAGCTGAAATTTTAAATATAATTGTCCGCCAATTGAAATAGCAACGAAATGAAGCCATAAAAGCGAAAAATTATGCCCAAAGCAATCGCATTAGGCGGCGGTTGAAGACTTTTAATCCCGTTATGGTCGAATTGCATACCAAGCATGTATGAACAGAGTCTGCATGAATAGCACAGGGCTATCAAATCCGCTGGATGCAATAATTGCCGAGACTTCATGAGGTGGCAAGACCGCCGCATCCCGACCATGAGAAGCAAGAAAGTCTTCAATCGTCTGCTCTGGATATTCGGCATACTGCAACATCTGAGTCCAAACCTCACGCAGGCTTTGATAGGACGAAGTGGACATATCAGATGCTAAATCCGCACTAACTAAATATCCTTGAGGGCGAAGTCGTGCCGAGATTTGACCGAAAAAGTTGCGCCTTTCCTCTTGCTGCATAAAGAAGTGCGAAACCAGTAGGCAAGTCACCGCATCAAACGGCTCCGAAACAGGTAATGAATCTAGATAACCTTCATGCCAAGTACAACGTGATGCAATTCCACTTGCTTCGGCTTTTTGACGGCAAATTTCCAGCATTGCAGGGGCAGGTTCAACCGCTGTAAATTGCCATTGGGGAAATTCACGGGCGAGATAAATCAATTCCAAGCCAGTACCAACACCGATACAAAGAATCCGCGCATTGACGGGAAGATCGGTAAGGATCAGGCGGGTCAATAAATGAAGTGTGTCGCGCAATGGGGCGAGTTTAGCAGATCTTTTGTCATAATTAGCGGCGCGTTCTTCGTCGAAGACTACGGATTGTTCTTGATTTTTCATGGGAGAGTAGGTAACTTCGTTATCTGTATTTTACAAGGATCAAAATCTTTACTTACCAAACCGACAATACTGATGTTAATCATCCATTCGTTATTATCAAAACAGGTTGCACCTACAACCTCAAACAAGTGATGATGTTCTAGATGTACTTCTAAATTAGACAAGAGATAATTAATGGCTATTTGTTCGATAGTGGTCTGTTGTAACATACAAGTGCAATCTTCAAGCGTTTACATAAGCAGTCTGCTTAACTCTCAAGCAATCACAAAGAAAGCGATGCCTTCGGCTAGCTTCGCAATCGCTCCAAAATGGTCTTGCTTCCTCGCTGCTATAAATTTCTAATACGGCTTCGGGGAAGGATTCAAATAAAAGCAATTCTCCAGGGAAAACCACTCTTTCAAAATACCAATCAGGGATATTGGCAATCCGAATAATTTGCAAGGTTGGGGTTTTATTCT
>JBDKJC010000635.1:0-3211 GCA_039796815.1 Cyanobacteriota bacterium
CCCTAATATCTTCTTTGCGCTCCGTTTTTTACTAACTGCTTGAACTGAAATATCCAAATACTTTGCAACATCCGAGCTTTTCCAAGGATGACCTTGATAGTTAAGCATGGTATTTCTTGCTTTTATCCCTCTTAGTTTTGCTTTGAGCAAAGGATCTTGTCGATCAATTACAGCTAAGATATCTGGCTTGAGAAGCTCCTCAACAAATTCTCTAAGAGAGTCATCATCACCAGTCAAAATTTTAGCTGTTGTACCTTTACTTGAAGCTATCAAGGGACGATATCCTTGAGAATGAACTTTTCGACTGAAATTAATATATGCCGATATTTCTTTTTGTTCTTCTATGCTCAGGGTATTAACTAAATTTGAGAAATTCATCATCGTTTTATTGAGTCAATTAATGTTATTATAATTCATAAGTTTAATTAGTTGATCAACTAATTAAACTTGTCTTTTACAGAGCTATCAAGCTCGTTAAATCTTATTAAATGGGATCTTTAGGATTGTTACTGTGAGGACGACAGGCAAAATTAGCCAGTTCTACTAAAGTAGTTGCAGCCGTTTTATCTACCATTGACACCACTAGTTCAAACTTCATATCTCGATCGCCGCTGTCTTGAATGGTGAAACCTTCGCCAACATAAAGCTCTTTAATCAGGTGAATTCCCCATTCTCTTGCCTTAATCTTGTTATTGAATAAGATATATAGTTCTAAAGATATCGGATTGTAGAAAACTCGGTTGCTTAATTTTTGGCGATCGTCAGCCCAGGAATACAGCCAGTAAATCTAGTTTCAGACTCATAAGAGATGAGTGTCACCTGTTCGCCAAGATGATGAATTTCTACTAGCATCTTAAGTTCCTGAATTTGTTGAACTAAGCGATTAAAAGAATTTAGATCTCGAACCTGCTCTGTGTCCGCATATTTATTTAACAGTTGACCCGCTAAGTTTATTTTCTCGTAAGAGCATTGGGCGATCGCTATTAGTTTTGACTCAGTTTCTGCTTTGACTTTTTGGCGACTGCGGTTCCAGCGGATTGAATGAAAAAGCTGATAGTAATCTTGCTGATGCTTAATGATTTCTTGGAGCAGTATAGCAACTCGGTCGTAGACTTCTGCTTTTTCATTTATTTGGCAGAGTTTAACCAGTTCTAATGCAATACTTGCTCCTGCTTGGGTAACAAACATTATTGGAATCTGAGAATTTTATCCTTTGGTATTGGGCGATTGGTTAATTTGAGAAAGGCAATCCTAAAGGACTTGTCTCGCATAGTTGGAGATACCGCTTCGCATATAGTAGAATCAGGTTTATCGACGTTTTTAGCCTGTTTACTTTTATAGCCAAGATAAATTTCTGATTCTTGACTCATTTTTTGCTGCTTAATTTGCTGCTTAATTTGCTGGTTTAAAGCTTGATAAATTCCCTGTCGCTGATTTATGGCTATTGGTGACAACTTAAGCTTGAATAGCAGTTGTCAAATGGGTTTGAGAACTAGGCGAAAAGAAGAAATTTTGGAAATTTTTCTGTCATTCGGGAAACGGAGCAATAATGAGGGGTAAAACTAGCTTACCCCTCATAACATCCTGGCTAATTTTACTCCAACCAAGAATCCACTTCTGACAAATCTAAGGTAATTAACTTGTCAATAAGTTCGACTACCCCAGCACCACGACTACCATTGGTGACAAAATCTACGCTCTCTTTCAGCATTGGCAAAGCATTGGCAACCGCAACCGAATACTGGCACAAGCTGAGGAAGTCGCGATCGTTTTCAGCATCACCAATACCGACAACATTGTCTAGAGATAACTTCATTTCAATCAATGCTGCTTTCAGTCCAGATGCTTTATTGATACCATTTGGCAGCACCATCACTGAACCTTTATTAAAGATAACTTGCAACTCTAATCCTAAATCACGAATACATTCCAAGACTGTAGTTTCATTAGGATGGTAAGTTGCAACTATTACCCTACCTACCGACAATGGAACTACGTGACGAGCGCGCAATTTTTTAATAAACTCGAACGCTGGTTGTGCGCTTAATAACTTTTCTTCTCGCGTTGTTGGCAAGTACAACAGCGCACCGTTCTCTGCGACTACATAATCAAATAAGTTTATTTGCGGAAACACTCGCTGTAAATCATCTAGCTCACGACCTGTCACTAAGATTATTTTTCCACCAGAAGAGCAAAAACGTTTAAGCGCAGCTAAGGTAGCTTCATCTACACGTCCATCTTTTGCTAATGTGCCATCATAGTCGGTTGCTAATACAAAGTAGCGCATAAATTTTTTATGTTTGTTTATAGATTAATAGAATTACATCAATTAGCAGCCTAGTTATATTATCTTTAGTGATAAATTCGGTTCTATCGCAAAAAGTTGAGAAAGACATACTAATCCTGTAGTTATCTAATTTTTTAGACAGCTATGATAAAGAGAGATTCGATAAATTTCTTTTGGACTAAAATATCTTTTTTACTAACTCCTTCTACTTGACCTTTATTAATCATATGCATAATTTCAATTCCTATAATTATTCTCCATGCTGTTCATGTTTCATTCTCTGTAATTGGTCGGGAAAGATCTTTTAAAGCAGGATGAAACATAATTGCTAATCCTCCCAAAGCAAATCAACCAGAAACAAAAAACATGGTTCGTAAGCCGAACGTTTGCCATAGCCAACCACTGAGAAGATAGCCTATTACAAAACCACCGAGGGAGCATCCCACTTTTTGATTAAGCAGAAATACCTAGATTAATATCGCCATTTAAATAAGCCCTAAAGGATTAGCTTCGCGTCACACAGCGAAGTTTTAACATCTGAGGCACATTATTGGATTTCCATTGTGCGCCAATAATCTTAATTCTTGAACCTATCTGTTTAATCCAAGACTCTACCGAACCAGAAGCAATACAAATACCAAGTTCCTGATAAAGTTGATAATCGGGAATTCTTGATGAGTGTTTGCGAAGATAATTTTGGAAGTTTTTGGCTTGTTTTTTTTCGAGTTCATTGAAGTGAGCGATCGCATCATTAACCAAACCCTGCCAAAGATGCTTTTCAACCTGTCTGAGCCTTCGATTACTTCCTCCGACTTTATCAGCTAATAGCTTCTAGCTAATAGCTTCTAGCTAATTGGGTTTAAGACCCCCGTTAAAAATCTTTCCTAAAGGATACCCTAAAGGACTAGCTCCTTCGTCGCGTCG
>JBDKJC010000636.1:0-3209 GCA_039796815.1 Cyanobacteriota bacterium
TGATGATTTATTGCTAAAAATGGAACAACAAATTCAGACTTATGTTGCTACGGAGAAGCTACAAACTTTACTTGTTTGGGTACAAAAAGTCACAGATACTTCAGATGGAGATATTAAGTATATAGGTAAAAGAGCCCTCGCCCTCGCCCTCGCCATAGCCAACGCCCTCGCCAACGCCAACGCCCTCGCCAACGCCCTCGCCCTCGCCAACGCCAACGCCCTCGCCCTCGCCAACGCCAACGCCCTCGCCCTCGCCAACGCCCTCGCCCTCGCCAACGCCCTCGCCCTCGCCTACGCCAACGCCCTCGCCAACGCCCTCGACAAGCTTATTGAATACACTCAATTTTCAGCCAAATTTCAAATTTACCAGGATGTAAACTATTCTGAATTAGTTAATACACTAGAAAAACTCAAACGGGAAATACCAGATGACAAAAAATCAAAAAAAGTGCGACGAGCTTTTGGTCAACAGATCGTTCAAATTTGTTTTACAGCTTTTCATCTGACTACAGAAATGATCGATTTATCTGAGTCAGAAATAACAGCACTAGAGAATTACTTCTATGCCAATCTTCTAATGGTGCAGTGTAAAGATGCAGCAGTCAGGTATTCGCGGGAGATTTGGGATGGTATTGAGTCACGGATGTTGTTACCCAAAGCTTGAAGAGAGGAGCAAAAGAAATTCAGCGATCGCTGATTTAAATTATTTAAGAAACTAGATGAAAATTGGCAGTTGCAATTATTGACATTGATGATTAATTATCTTGACCCAAATTTAAGTTGCTTGGCGAATAACCCAAAACAAGTTCATCTGAACTAAAAAAAACGCTAAGATAACAACGAAAAAGCATTTGATTACTCATGTCCGATTTAATCCTCTTTTGGCATCGCCGTGATTTACGAGTTTCTGACAACCTCGGCTTAAGCACCGCAGCAGAGCAAAGTAACAAAGTAGTTGGTTTATTCTGTTTAGATCCAGGTATTCTTGACGGGGATGAGATCGCACCAGCCAGGGTTACCTATATGATTGGCTGTTTAAAAGAGTTGCAGTCAAGTTATCAACAGCTTGGTAGTCAATTATTAATTATCCAGGGTGAACCTGTTAAAGCCATTCCCCAGTTAGCTAGCGCACTCCAGACAAAAGCTGTTTTCTGGAATTTGGATGTTGAACCTTATGCCCAAAAGCGCGATCGCCAGGTTAAAGAAGCTCTCACTGAACAAGGAATTGAAACTAAAAACCGTTGGGATCAACTATTACACGCTCCAGGAGAAATTTTAACCAAGTCCTCAAACTCACCCTATACTGTTTATACGCCATTTTGGCGTAGCTGGAATAGCGGTAAAAAACCAGAGGTAGCCCAGGAAATTAAAAAGCTATTAGGGTTATCGAAGGCAGAAATAAAAACCGCCGAACAAGCAGGAGCGATCGCTTTACCTTCTGCTAAAGATCTAGGTTATGAGTGGGATTCTCCGTTGTTAGTAGCGCCAGGGGAAAACACAGCGAAGGAAAAGCTAGCAGAATTTTGCGATCGCACTATTTATTGTTATGATGAAGAACGCAATTTTCCTTATATCGACGGTACATCCCAGTTAAGCGCTGCGCTTAAGTTTGGGGCGATCGGTATTCGTACTGTCTGGCAAGCCACCCTAGAGGTTGCTCAAAATTGTCGTAGTGATGAAGCTAAAGAGGGTGTCACAACCTGGCAAAAAGAATTAGCTTGGCGGGAATTTTATCAGCACTGTATGTTTTTCTTTCCCGAACTGTCTCAGGGTGCATATCGCGAGGAGTTTAAAGATTTTCCTTGGGAGAATGACGAAACTAAATTTAAAGCTTGGTGCGAGGGCAAAACGGGCTATCCCATCGTTGACGCAGCCATGCGCCAGTTAAACGAAATAGGCTGGATGCACAATCGTTGTCGTATGATTGTTGCTAGTTTTCTGACTAAAGATTTAATTATTGATTGGCGTTGGGGTGAGAAGTATTTTCTCCAAAAACTCTACGATGGTGATTTATCGAATAATAATGGCGGTTGGCAGTGGAGTGCATCAAGTGGAATGGATCCCAAACCTTTACGAATCTTTAATCCTGCCTCCCAAGCTGCTAAATTTGACCAGGATGGAGAATACATACGTCAGTGGGTAGCGGAAATAAGTTCACTGGATACTGAGTACTTAGTTACAGGTAAAATTCCACCTTTAGAAAGAGCAGGTACAGATTATCCTGAGCCTATCGTAGATCATAAGGTACAGCAACGGAAGTTCAAAGCATTATACCAGCAGCAAAAAAATTAACAGTTTTTAGATAAGCTAAAAGCGCGATCGCGATCGATATTTTGTAAATTGAATCACACTTTGGTAAGGTATCAAGAACGAAATAAGTTACACAAAAATACTTAACGAATACTTAACGCAAATATTATGAGTAAATTATTAATTGCAATTTTTATGTCGACGCTGCTTTTTGCTTGCAGCGATCAAGGCTCAAGTAATAGTGGTAGTAGTGGCGCTGACGGTGCTGATAGTGTTAATGGTACTGTTGAAGAAACTAGCGACAACAATAGTCTTGATGAGCTAGAGGAAATCGGTAATAACGATACTAATACTGATGAATCAGAAGGAGTTACTACCGATGGCAGTTTAGATTCGGGTAACGTAGATGGAAATACTCTCGATGATACTGATAGCTCTACTAGTTCTACCGATAGCGATAGTTCTATCGATACTGATAGTTCTACCGATACTGACAGTTCTACTAGTTCTATCGATAGTGATAGTTCTATTGATACTGACAGTTCTACTGATACTAGTACTAATTAACACGTATTTAAGTAGTATCGAAAAGCAAACCTACTGACTATCAAGCTTAAAAAAGGACTAGATGTTACATACACCATAGTCCTTTGTTGCTGAAATTATTGATTAAATCTAGCTATTAGGCACAGTACTTACCGCAGTTGCACCTTCTACTCCCTTGGCTACCTGTTCTGCTTTAGCAAGGACACCTTCAGCGTCAGGATTATATTTTAAAACGACAGTGCTACCTGTTTGAGCAACCCATAGACCAACGCTATCGGCAATCCCCGCTTCATCTAGTGCTAGAGCTACTCGTTTAGCTAAACCACTTTCATCAAACTTACCATCTAAACCAACTTTCTCGGGGGCAATGCCGTTGTCTTTTGATGCTGCCGCTACGGCTACTTTTCCTGCAC
>JBDKJC010000637.1:0-3199 GCA_039796815.1 Cyanobacteriota bacterium
CCCCGTAATTGGTACTTTACCTTATGCCAAGGACTGGGATAATAGCGATCGCATTGCTCAAAAGGTAGCAAACTGGGATCTTGAACTAATTTTGCCCAAACAAGAAGTTTATCTATAAAAACATCAATATGAATGACAGTCTGAGAGAGAATTATCTTAATGCAACGTTTGTCTCTCTCTTCCCTGTCTTTAATAAAGCTTATAGCTTATAGCCTATAGCTTATAGCTTTTTGTCAAGCTTACCAGCTAGATTTAACCACTCCAGGAAGCAAACCTTCGTGCGCCCATTCTCGAAGAACGTTACGAGATAAACCAAAATCGCGGTAGTAACCTCTGGGTCTACCTGTTAACATACAACGATTGCGTCTACGAGTAGCGGAGCTATCTCTTGGTAATCTTTGAATCTGACGACTAATTTCGAGTTTTTGAGCAGCAGAAGTAGCTGTACGCAACTGTTCTTTTAATTCTGCTCTTTTGTCAGCATATTTCTCAATCAAGCGAGCGCGTTTCTTTTCCCGCTCTACCATTGCTTTCTTTGCCATGAAATTTATTGATTTTTAATTTTTATCTAAACACACAGTTTTAGATTATAGCTCGAACTTAGACGTTAATCATGAGCTATTAAATTTTTCTGAAGTACCTTCTGACTCTGTTAAATCCTTTCAGGCTTTCCTAAACAGTTTGGTTACAATCCCTTTAAGCATATGAGAAAACAACTTTGGGCCTGGTAAGAAAACAATTCCTAATTGCTGCATCAATCCAAGTGCATCGCCTTGTCCCCAATGTTCCACGATTTTTCCATCCTTAACTCGATCGATGTGCATAATCGACAAGCTGATTTGCTTCCCCGTTGCTGGAAGACCCTGAAATTCTCCAAGATGCCTTGCAGTGAACCTTCCGCAAGTTACCACTTTATCGTCTGCGACTACAACCTCATCGAAAACGTGTTGACCCTGACTAAAGGCTAAATAAAATGCCATGCCAAACTGCTTGAACTCTTCTCCGTCCAATGGCTCTGGCATCCCTGCCATATGAGCAGTAAAATTTGGAGCCAAAAGCTCTAAAGCTCGATCCATCTGGCGATCGTCGAAGGCTTTGTAGAATTGGAGAACGAGAGCTTTGTTTTGTTCAGTCAGCATCCAAGATTTCGTTAAAAACTAAATTGTATTGTTTTAGCTGTGAGGAACTTACGCAACATTCTAGTCAATTTTACTACGCTACCTCAGCTCTTTTATGTATGTGGTGCGAATGCATTTGAATTGCTATGCTGCGCTGTCTGAATAGTCGTATACAGGAACCTGTATAAAATGATCGGGTTTTTTTTCATTTAAAATAGTTTGTTGTAAACGTTCTACAGTTAATGGAGAGAAAAATTGCTCACCTGTCTCTTCATTTACACGAGCGGGTACGTTTTCAATCAGAAAAATTTTACCGTTTAAATTCAAGGTGTATGTTACCTGTTTCTCAACCAATGTTTCTTGCCAATTACTTGTCATTGTTATTAAGTCTCCTTTTGGTAAAGTCATTATTCCATCGTTGGGGATCTGGCTCATAGACTGTAATGACTTTAATGAATAATCGAGAGTCAACGGTCGATAAGTTAAATCCATAGTCAACGTTTAGTAATTAACGACTCATAAAAGAATTAATTTAAATATTCTTTTGCTGATGGACAAAACTGGGCTAGTTGGCAAACATCGCATAAAGGCTTACGGGCTTTACAAACGGCTCTGCCATGATAAATGGTGCGAATCGAGTAGTTTTCCCATTCTGGCTGGGGTAATAATGCCATTAAGTCTCGTTCAATTTGAATTGGGTTATCTGATTTAGTTAGCTGCCAGCGGTTGCTCAGACGTTTAACGTGGGTGTCTACCGTAACCCCTTGAATATTACCAAAGCCATGAGCCGAGACAACATTAGCTGTTTTACGGGCGACTCCTGGCAATTTTAGCAACTGCTCCATTTCGCTGGGGACTTCCCCGCCAAAATCCCGCATAATCATTTGACAAGCACCCTGAATGTTTTTTGCCTTGTTACGATAAAAGCCAGTAGAACGAATCAACGTTTCAAGACGATCGCGATCGCATCCCGCTAGAGCAGGTGCATCAGGCAGTTGGGCAAATAAAACAGGGGTAACTTTATTCACCCGTTCGTCGGTACATTGAGCTGAAAGAATTGTGGCTACTAAAAGTTGTACGGGAGTCTCATAATCAAGGCTACAAGTAGCTTCAGGATATAGTTCGGTTAAGAGAGTAAAAATATCTAGCGATCGCTGTTTAAGAGCTTTACTCGGCGATTTTTTCCTAGTTGTCTTAGCTTTAGTAGTTGTAGCTTTAGGCGTATTCGATTTGGGCATTTATTTACAGCAGTTTTAAATAGAATAGACCACGCTTTTAAAAAGCTAAAGGCTAAAAGCTAAAAGCTAAGAGCTAATAAAATGCTTATTGAAATAAATTCTGGAAAAAAGCCAAGTTGATGGTATCGCGCACAATAATAAATACTCCCAAACTAAGTAACAACACTAAACCAGTCTGCATAATGCCATCTTGCAGCTTGCTGGGTAGGGGTTTTCCAGTAACTCCTTCCACTGTCAAAAATGCTAATTGACCACCATCTAAAGCAGGTAAAGGCAAAATATTAATAATTGCCAAATTAATACTGATTAAAGCGCCAAACTGAAACAGATTACCTAAGTCATTACGCGCCAGTTCCGCACCCACCGCCACGATTGCCACAGGACCAGCTACCTGTTGCGCATTTTCCTGAAAATTACTGATTAACTGCCAAAATCCTTGGACAGTTAACTGGATAATGCGTTGAAATTCGTTTGCTCCAGCGGTAAAACCTTCCACTACATTAGCTGCACGACGACGGACAATATCGCCATTAGGCGCAAGCATAACACCGATTTTCCCTTTACCATCTTGACCAATATCAGGTTTAACATCAAGGTTAAGAATGTCAGTGCCACGCTTGATGGTTAACTTTAAAATTTGATTAGGAGATCTTTGGATTTCTTGACGCAAATTTTCCAAAGCATTGGCAGAATCACCTAAATCGATATCATCTATGCTTAAAATAATGTCACCAGGCTGAACTCCCGCTTGAGCAGCAGCAGATTCGGCTTTATTCAGTAGTTGAGGAACTAATACTCCAGGTCGATAGTTAATATCTTGAAATCCAATGGTAAAGGCTTGAC
>JBDKJC010000638.1:0-3196 GCA_039796815.1 Cyanobacteriota bacterium
AAGATGATCTTCGTAAATTAATTCAAACTTGTTTAGAAATTATGGGAGGCTGGCAAGTTATAACAGCTTCTTCTGGTAATGAAGGATTAAAATTAGCTCAAGTTAATCTACCTGATGCGATACTTTTGGATGTAATGATGCCAGATATGGATGGTTTAAGTACTTTTAAACAGTTACAATCTAACCCAAAAATTAGCAATATTCCCGTGATTTTAATGACAGCCAAAGGACTTTTTACGGAATCGAATTTTACAGAATTAGGTGTAAAAGGCGTAATTAATAAACCGTTTAATCCTTTAAAAATAGCGGATCGAGTAGCAGCAGCTTTAAGTTAAAACCCTTGTAAAAGTTTTTAAGAAAAAACAATGAAAAGTACCAATTGGCGAGGATATCGAATTATCGCTTGGGTAGGACAGGCAATACTTGCTATTTTTACTATTTTTGCTGTTTATCGAGGTAATTGGCTCAATGCTTTAGCTCTTGCTCTGTTTTTAATTGCCTCTTTCGTTTTCGTGGTTAGAGACGATCGCTTGCCAACTTTATTTGATTTTTTGTTTGTTGTAGCAGCCTTATTAAACGCAATGGGATGGGTTTGGGGCTTTTTTGCTATGCCAGGAGCTTATGACGAAATCGTTCACGCTTACACTACTTTTGCCATTACTTTGGCACTCAGTTTTTTAGTTTATAGTTCGATGCTAGAGATTTTTCGCGATCGCAAACTTTTGTACTGCGTCACCATCGCTAGTTTTGGTATTGCGATCGGTGCTTTATGGGAAATCGTTGAATGGTCGGCAGGTTTAGTTCTTCAAACAGAAGTAATTGAAAGCTTGAACGATACCATTACCGATCTAATTATGGATGCCCTGGGAGCGGTATTAGCATCTTTAATTAGTCTTTGGGCATTACAAGAATGGACGCGCCCACGTCGCCAGGACGAACGAGCTATATAGTTAAATATTTTTAGAAAAATAGGTCAAAACAATGAATAAAAGTCAAATTTATCGACTCTTACCTTTATTTGGAATTGCAGCATTAGTTACTAATGGTTGCACGCGAGAATTTTCTAGAGAGGTTACCCCTCCAAATGCTTCCGCACCCCCAGTTAATGAACCTGCCAGAGAAAATAATCGCCCTCTGTCTCCAACTCCTGAAGATAGTAACTTGGTCGTCGAAGTCGTTGAAAAAGTCGAACCTGCGGTGGTGCAAATCAATACTTCCCGAACGGTTAGAACTCAAGCACCACAACTACCAGAAATATTTGACGATCCTTTTTTTAGGCGTTATTTTGGCGATACTGTACCGACACAGCCTCAAGAGCGAGTTGTCAGGGGTCTGGGTTCTGGTTTTCTCATTAATGCCAAAGGTCAAATTCTCACCAATGCCCACGTTGTTAATAATGCCGACAGGGTAACTGTAACCTTCTCTGACGGTCGTACTTTAGAGGGGAAAGTGTTGGGTCAAGATTCTGTCACTGATATTGCCGTCGTCCAGATTCCAGGTAATAATCTACCAACCGTAGAACTTGCCAATTTTGAGTCCGTTAGATCGGGACAATGGGCGATCGCGATCGGTAATCCTTTGGGACTGCAAGAAACTGTTACTGTGGGCGTTGTCAGTGCTATCGATCGTTCTGCTAGTGCGATCGGTATTAGCGATAGTCGTATCGGTTTTGTCCAAACTGACGCTGCTATTAATCCTGGTAACTCTGGTGGTCCTTTACTCAATGCTCGCGGTGAAGTAATTGGCATTAATACGGCAATTATCGGTAACGCACAGGGACTTGGCTTTGCCATTCCGATTGATTCAGCGCAAAGAATTGCCCAAGAATTAATAACTACAGGGAGAGTCGAACATCCTTATTTAGGAATTCAAATGTTACCAATAACGCCCGAACTTAAGCAACAACTTCAAAATTCTCCCAACAGCAATTATCAAATTGAAGCAGATCGAGGAATTTTAGTTGTTCGGGTCGTTCCCAATTCTCCAGCAGCAAGAGCAGGTTTACGCGAGGGCGATGTCATTCAAGCAATTAACGATCAACCCGTTACCAATGTCGAGGAAATTCAGCAAATTGTTGAAAAAAACGGTGTGGGTAGTAATTTGCAAATACAAGTATTGCGTAACGGACAAACTCAATCATTAATGGCAAGACTCGAAACGCTCCCAGAACCAACCGATAATAGGAATGAGTAATGAGTCCTAAAGGACTACGTCCTCGAAGGAGGATAAGCTGCGCAAATAATGAGTGACGGGTAATTGATCTATTTACTTACTACTTACTACTTACTACTTACTACCTACTACTCAAGGATTAATATCGACATCGACTTCGGGATCGGATAGGTTAACTTCAGCAGGGGTAATCTTATCAATAACTAGCACAGCTTGCTGAGAATATTCTGATTCCAATCTTTGTTTTAGCTCTGGATTTAAATTTAAGTTGTAGTCTCTTTCCAACTCAGCTAGAGAAAAAGGACGAACACTACCTCTGGCATAAATTTCTGCATTTGTTTCAGGAGTTGGTTGAGGAGCAACGCTTAATACTAATAAATCTTTTCCACCTCCTAAATTATACTCAGACAAAGTGAAAGTATTATTATCTAGTACTTCTTCAACTTTTCCTTTAACTGCAACTGGTCTATTGTAATAGCTTTGAGGATTTTCAGTTATTGCGCTGGGAGAGGGAGATAAAGTAATTGATTCGGCAATAATTGCTGGTCGGTCTTTATAAAGCTTAACTACATCTGGAGATAAATCTAAATCTTGATTTTCTACTGTATTGGATGTAATTACTCGGTCTACTGTACCCGTTACCTGTACTTCGATGTTATTTTCTGGTAATTCAGGCAAAATACCAGAACGATCGATTACTAGTACTCTTTGACCACCAAAATATAGTTCGTCGGCAAGAGCGAAAACTGAATCCGATCTAATTTCGTCAACTACGCCTCTAATTGTGACCGTTTTACCGATAAGTTTTTGGGTTTGTTCGACAATTGCTTCTGGAGTTACTCTCGGTCTTGTTTCTTGAGCAGTAACTTGGAAATAATTGCTGTTTTTTACAGTTGTAAATAATGGTAGTACTAAGAAAGATAAGCCTAAAGCACTCTTAGATATAATTTTCCAGGGGATCGAACGATATGTTGACATGATTTAACTCCTTTACTTAAACGAAGACTCTATATTGAAATCCATA
>JBDKJC010000639.1:0-3194 GCA_039796815.1 Cyanobacteriota bacterium
AGCTGCACGACCATAGAATTCCTGAAGACGAGTAACTACGCCAGAAAACTGCTTACAATCACTACTATCATCGACATAAAATACTAAAATTGCGGGTTTTTCTCGTTTTAAAGAGGTTGGTAAATCCATGCGAGGGGGAACAAGAGAGCCATTGCCGCCAAACAGAACATAAATATTACCTTCATAGCGATCGTCATTAATGCTTGCTGATACAGGAGAAGTCCAGATAGAAAAACTTGCTGCCAAGATTAACAAGCAAATAGCTATTCTTCTCCACGACACCTGTGATAATTGACAAAAATATTGATAAAGATTTTTAGATAATCCGATTAGAACCATTCTGTAAATAAATTAGAATTGAAAAAGTCTGGGTAATCCGTATAAATGATCGCCGAGCTTAAGAACAGCTTACATCTTTGTAGAATAACAATTCGCTCTAATTTCAAGTTTATCTTTCTTTGGACTATCGATTTTAGAGTTATCGAGAAATAAAAAGCGTCCAGAATAGATGGTGATGATCGAAACAGAAGCTGAAGCCAAAGTAGAGCTAATTAAATACAAAAGCCAGGAATTTCAGCAAGCTTGTCAACTAAGATATGAATTATTTTTTGCCGAACACGGCTTACCTTGGCACATAGTGCAGGATGAGCGCCAAGCAGACTATTTTCATGCTGCTATAGTGACTTCAGGTTCTGTAGTAGCATACGGTCAACTAGTTCCCCAGGATAACAGAGTTTATCAAATCTCCCAGATGGTAGTAAAACCTGGTTATCAAGGACAAAATTTTGGTAGCAGGATACTTTTATTTTTGCTTGATCGCGCAAGAGAAGAAAAAGCGATCGCTCTGACTCTCAACGCTCGAACAACCGCTGTTGGTTTCTACCAAAAATTCGGTTTTCAAACCCATGGGACACAATTTCCTTCAAGCACTACAGGAGTTCCCCACATTACCATGAATAAAAAGCTTTCAACAATGAACAATGAACAGTGAGCAATTGCCTCTCCTTGAAAAAAGAGAGTTGAGAAGATCCCTAAACTGTTTGAGGTACTCGCTCAATTTGGGCATAACCACTAAACAACAGCATTTGCCCCTCAGTTTGGAGACGATTGAGGCGTAATTTCACACCGTCAAGATTAAATTTGTCAAGGTCTACCATATCGTTGAGGATTTCCCCCAAAGCTAGGGTTAACTCTTGAGAAATAGTCTGTAGTTCAGGAGGGATATTATCCTGCTCGAATTGAACCTCGTCGAACTTAACTCGGCGACGTTTACCAATACTCAAAACACAATTGAGACTAACAGGTACGGTAGTATCACCCCAGCTAGCTTTAGCCGACAATTTAACTTTGTTATTGGGCAATAGCTGAACTTCTACCTCTGTAAAGGAAATTGGTTTTCCACCCGAGATACTGGTTAAGGCATCAGGAGTCAGATTTTCTAAACGCTTCCTGACTAAATCCGCTTCAAAAGACTTGTTGATATCGTCTTGAGATAATTTTACTTGAGCGATCGCCTGAGTTGGTTGTTTAAGAGCAATCTTTCCTTGAACTGCCGAACCAAAATCGATCGCCACCGCATCCGTCTCAAAAGACATTTCTTCGGTGCGAAACTGTTTGCGGATCACTAACCCACGACCACTCATTTTGAAACTATCAATCGTTCCCTGAAGTAACTTGCTAGAAGGGTTGCACTTTACCGATACTTCTACCGAATCGCTACGGGTAAATAAGTGACGGATCGTATTGCTTGCGACAGTATTGATCAGGTTTTCGCCCCAATCTCCGCCTTTATTATTACCAAATCCAACAAATCCACCAAACATAAAGCTCTAGATAGAATTACTCTTACCTTGTAACAAATTATTAAGAAGACAGCAATTAAGATTGTAACCGATCGAGGGTTAAAACCCAGTCTGCAATTAGATCGTTTACCTGTTCTGGAACTTCATCATGGGGGCAATGTCCCGCTTGTAGATAATGTTCCGTTAATTGCGGATAGTACCGACGAAACTGCACTCCCTTTTCTCTGGCTTTAATCCAGGGATCTTTTTCACCCCATAGAAGTAGCAGAGGGCATTGCATTCTACTTAACAAGACATCGACTTTCTCCCCTTGAGGAGTCTTAAACACGGCATTAAATACATCCGCTGCACCGCGATCGCAAGAAGGACGATAGATATCTTCAATCAATTGCTCGGTAACGGCACTGGGATCGAAATAAACCTTATTTAGGGTCTTACGAATTATAGAGCGACGGCGTACATATTGAAACAGTAAAAAACTTGCCCAGGGTTGTAATAAAATTGAGCGTACTAGTTGACCCCAAGGATTGGGACGTGACTGGGACTGAGACTGAGAATTTTCATTTTCTTGGGGATCGGAAAAAGGCCCTGCACTATTAAGTAGAATCAGTCCTGCTGTAGATTGGGGATATTCTGCGGCAACACAAAGGGCGGCATAACCGCCAAGGGAATTTCCCGCTAATATTGTCGGCTGCTGGATCACCTCGGTAATGAAGTCGTGTAGCTGTTCTCGCCATAAGTTGCCACTGTATTCTTGTTTAGGTTTAGCCGATCTGCCAAAACCCAAAAGATCGATCGCCCATACTTGAAACTGTGATTTTAGCTGCGCAATATTTTTACGCCAGTGATCGGTAGATGCCCCAAAACCATGCACCAAAAGCAAAGGAGGTAAATTAGATTGTGCTTCTCCTCCAGAGACATAATAGATTGAGTTACCGTGCCATTGCCAGTACGTACCAGGAATAGATTGTGTGATGAAAGGAGCGATTGTAGACATTTCTGATTTAAAATACGCTTATTATTAATTTATGTTAACTTGTTTGAGTTCTAATTTGCTTTGATTTTGACGAGGCAAAAAACTGGAAATCAACTAAGAGGTTCGTTAATATATGTATGGGTTTCAATTACTTGGCTCTAAACTACAGTGTAAGTAATTAACCAATGCAGATTTTGATTATTTGACAGTTAAAGTGAATTAATTAAGACTTGGAAAGCTTGGCGATCGCCAAAGTATAAAATATCCCTGAAAAACTACATCGGGGAGGATTAAACAAAAAATACCTGAAATTTTAAAGGAGAATATTTATTGTGTCATTGGGAACTTCTGTAATAGACAAAAGCTCAACTTCAACCGTCAAAAAACATGCACCCCGCTATAAGGTTTTGTTGCAT
>JBDKJC010000640.1:0-3194 GCA_039796815.1 Cyanobacteriota bacterium
GAACGGCCGTTCGCCCTTACTAATCGTTTGAGACTGATGGTTTAGTCTGAGAGACACGGGTTTTTCTTTTCTGCTGCGGAATTACTTCTGGAGGCGAGGGTGCTTGATGTTGCCCAAAGCCATCGAGTAGACTATTTAACTTGACCGTCAAGCCGACGTAAGGGCCGCCAGCGGAACGAGTTCCCGTAAAGTCTTCATCATCGGCACTGCCAAAGACATAGCCCCCAGCGATACGTACTTCGGGAGTGAGATAATAACCAGCCTCGAAGACAAATCCTGATTCGGTATAGCCTGCCGAGGGTTGCCAGATCATTCGTCCTTCTACGGCTAAATCGACGTGATAGTTGAGGCGATAGGTAGCACGTATTTGTCCCAAAGAGATATTGCTGCTACCGACAAAATCATCAGCCAGAAAAGTTTTGCTATTACGAAAAGCATATTTACCGTAGAATTCCCAGCGCCAATTGGGAGCGTAAATACCTTCTACTGCAAATAAATGTTCTTGAGAACCTGTACCATTGCCTAAGAGAATTGTTTCAGGAAGAGTTCCGCCATTTTCTTCGTATTCATAACGCAACAAGCCATTAAATTTATCTTGTTTAGGGTGGCGATAGGCTAAACCCAGACGTAGATGTCTGGTAGTGCCAATGTCAAATTCCTGGTTAGCAGAACTTGCTTGGTTATAATCGAAAAGAGTAGTTAAAGCAGACGAAACTTTACCTGTAACTCCTGCGGAGAAAACTGTATTACTACCCCCCGAACCATCGCTATATTGCCATTTAGCATTAGCAGTAAAATCAGGATCGTCAGTATATTCAATCCCAATACCGTAGGTAGAGCCAGAACCAAAGCTAAGAGAATAGGCACTCTGACCTACAGAAAAGGGTTGGGCAAATTGAGTTCCCGTATCACTATCTTCATTGGAATTACTAAAAGTATGCTCGTAATCGAAGTCAATATTTAAACCAGGAGCAAGAGATAACTTCTGCTGTAAGCCAATAGAACCAAGATTATTAATCCCGTCAATCCCGTTAGTGATGTTATAGTTGCCAGTCAGGGTAGCATTTGCCCAAGGATTGTATTCTCCCTGAAGTCCTAAGCTAGTTAACGATTCCCCTTCGAGATTGCCCCTAGTAAACCATTGATGATTGAAGACCAGACTTAAACCTTCATAGAATTCCCAATCTAGACCTAAGCCAAAGCGATCGGAATAAATTGCATCAGTGCTATCAGAAAGAGTTAAATCATTTAGAGCATGAAAATTGAGCTTCTCAGTTATGGGAATGGAAAATTGCGATCGCAACTGGGTGGAAGTGCTATTTAAATCCCCTGTAATACTGTTATCTTGGCGATCGCGCCAGGTCAAGTCTACGTTTAGATCGGCCTTACCAATTTTTTGCTCAACCCCAGCGGTAATAGTGGAAACTGAGTTATCTACTCGACTCCCAGGAACAGGATCGAACCCAGGATTGAGAAAATCTTCTAACTCGTCTAGAGGACGAGGAGCAACACCATTATTTTCTTGACGCTCATATAAAAATCGTAGGTTAGTTGTATCGGCAACTTTAGCCGTTAATTCGCTACCATAACGTTTTTGTCCTGGTACAAAGCTCAGGGTGGCGTTATTAGCAAAACCTTCATCTGCTTTGCTATAGTAGGCTCTGCCTTGAATATCGTTACTAAATTTTATTTCGCTTTCTAAGCGATATGCTGAACCATTGGCATTACCAAAAACAGTCTGATTTTCAGAGTTGGCATATTCGGCAATTAAGTTACCCCACTTACCAACCGAAACATAGGCATCAAACCCTAAAAGTTCAAAATCTAAGTCACCTCGATCTTCATTGAGATAACTCATTCCCAACCAGGTAGGATTATCGAAATCGCGGTCAAAATGATAACGCGCTCTACCTGCCAGTAAAGTTGAATCGCTGGCTTCGCTCTCAAACTGGTAAGTAGTGACAATTCTACGAACCAAAACACCACCTCTAGAATCTATAGCTGTCCGTAGTACGGGATCTTTAAAGAGCAATGTACCTCGGTCATAATCAATTTCATAATCTACCCCCAGAGTTAAACGCTCGCGATTAACTACATTGCCAGGATCGTTGAGGGGAGTAAGTTCAAGATAGATATCCTCGGAACCAGGAATCAATAATCGACGCGAGAGGAAGTAAAAACCTGATGTCCCATCGGGAGCAATGCTATCTCTTTGAAAACCTTCGGCGTTGTTAGCATAAAAAGCATTAAGCTGTAAATTGCCCAGATTGTAGTTAGATTTAAAACCGTGAAGTTGACGACTAATTGCGCTAAATTCCTGAGCTTCAGTGGCAAACTCTTCGGTGTTATAATCACCCCACATAAAGTAATCAGGTTCGGCAAATTCGATTTCCGAATTCTTTTCTAAACGCAGATATACACTATCGGTAGAAGGAGTAGTTACTTCGGTAGTTGAACTATCACCATAGACAGGATAACCCGACTCAGTGTCACTATAAGTCCGAAACAGACGAGTTTCCCCATTCTCATCTTCATTCAAAGGGCGATCGCTATTAAATGCGCCTGTATAAGTCCATTTACCTACACTGCCTGTAATAAAACCCGCAGAATCAAAGTCAACTTCTGTGCTATTGTCTTCATCTATAGGTAAAAAATCGCGAAAATTATCATAATAGTCTGTGCCTCTCGCACCAATCCGCAGACTAGCAAATCCTGTTAAAAGAGGTTCTTCCCGCAGAGTATTTTCAAACTGTATTTGAGTATAAGCTTCTAAGTGGGAAGACTGTGCTTGAACCGTAACAGTTTCAGCATCATAACCAGCCTGCAAAGAAGCAGTAAACTTACCTTGTTGGGATTTGACCTGAAATCCTGGTCGGTCTGGATTAAGGTCTGCACCGACAAATTTTCCTTCGCTGCTATTTAAGGTTACAGTTTCATTCCACAAAGAAACTTTGCCCTGCTCATCGAGAAACTGCCCTTCCACTGTCGCAATGCTCTTACCGTCAGCGGGAATATGAGATTCAACAGTACGAACCTTGAGAGTTTTCGGTTTTCCAGGAACGTTAACTTTAATCGAAGTTTCTGAATAATTAGTGCCATCGGTAGTAGCTAAAACAGTGAGATTATTTTGTCCAGAATTAAAGACAACCCCATACCAAGTTTGAGTGACAATTTTAGTTACAGGATTGATTTCG
>JBDKJC010000641.1:0-3190 GCA_039796815.1 Cyanobacteriota bacterium
TGCTTCGGAATTGAGCATAATAACAGCACCTTTTCCAATATGTGGATAAAAGCGCATAAATGATACAAAGCCTTCATTGCAACCATTATGAAAGAAGTAAAATTCATCACCAATTTCACCACCAGCAAAGAATCCTAACCCCACAAATGCTTCATCTTTTTCTTGAATTTGTCCCTCTTGTTGAGGACGCAACATTTCTTCAATTGTCTCTTTACTCCAAGGGTGAGTAGTTGAGCCACGCAATATCCGCATAAGTTCAACCCCGACTTTAGCTAGATCTGCTGTCGTTGTCCACAAGCCTGCTGCTGCCATCTCAGGATAAATGTGGTACTTGCCTTCAATTGGAATACCAAAAAATGAGTGAGCTGTTGCTGCCCTTGATAACCAATCATTTGGTAAAGGCTGTTGGTAAGTGCTACTGGTCATACCTAATGGGGCTAGCACCAATTCATGCATGATTTCTGGAAAAGATTGCTTAAGTAGATCGACTAATACCTGTTGAGCAATAGTTGTGCCACCACCTGAATAGCGATGACGTAATCCAGGAATGAGATCAAGTTCCACTTTATCAGTATTGGCAGGAGACTCGCCGTTGAGAATTTGAACCGTAGTTGGCAGTGGTTGTGAATTTCTATAACCAGGAAAACCATGTACAGTCATGCCAGCAGTATGACTCAACAACTGGCGCAGAGTTATTCGAGGTTGCCAACCTGCGATCGCAGGCACACGCCATGAGGTGAGATAGTTGTTTACATCTTCGTCAAGATTAAGCCTTCCTTCCTGCACAAGACGCATAACTGCCAAAGCAAATACAGGTTTGCTGATTGAAGCTGCTTGAAACAGTGTTTCTGGTGTAACTTCACGAGTTGTTTCAGCTTCACACACCCCAAAACCACGCATCCATTCAACTTCAAAGTCATTAACAACGGCAATGCTGATACCTGGTGTACGATAATGTGCTAATCGCTTATGCAGATTTTGAGGTGAATCAAATTGTCCTTTTAGCACTGTTGTTGGCAGAAGATTATTGATGACACGCTCAATACGTTGCTCGGTAGTACTATTATTCATTTTTATACTTCTTCAATAATCCATCCTTTTACAGTAGCTACTACTGCTTCTAAAGGTATGTCTTGAGATTCTTTAGTTGCCCGTTTGACAACTTCAACTTTGCCTTCCGAGAGCGATCGCCCTGTCACGACTCGATAGGGTATACCAATTAATTCACTATCTTTAAATTTAACTCCTGCTCTTTCTTTGCGATCGTCAAATAAGACTTCCACCCCTGCTTGTTTGAATTCAGCATAGAGTTTTTCCCCGACAGCCATTTTTTCGGTATCTGAGATATTAGGCACAATCACTACTACATGATAAGGAGCGATCGCCACAGGCCAAATAATGCCATCTCGATCGTAAGATTGTTCTACTGCTGCTTGGGCTAACCGTGAGACACCAATGCCATAACATCCCATCCATAAAGGTTCTGGTTTACCTGCTTCGTTGGTAAAGTTTGCCCCCATCGCTTCGGAATATTTAGTACCCAACTGAAAGATATGTCCTGCTTCAATACCTCTGGCAGTGATTAAAGTCTGACTAGGATCGTGAATAGCGCGATCGCCCGCTTTGGCTGTTTGAATATCTACTTGAAGTTCAGCAAGAGTAAAGTTATCTCCCCAGTTTGCCCCGACAACGTGATAACCAACTTCATTTGCCCCTGTCACAAAGTTTTTGAGATCTAATACAGTTTGATCGGCTAAACGTAAGAATTGCTGCGCCACATTTTTAGACGTACTTATATAGTTATCATCTAAATCAGGTGCGATATAGCCTAAAGGCAATGGTTTGGCTGCCCATTTTTTCTGTGCTGTAACATCAGGTACATTCAGAGAAATAATTGTTTTAGCTTGGTATTGAGGAGCTAATTTGGTTAATTCATTAGTTAACTTAACTTCATTGACATCGCGATCGCCACGGATATTAATCAAGACTAAAACAGTCATGCCGTTATCATAAACTGCCTCGTATAAAACGTTTTTCACAATTACTGTGGGAGAACAATTCAGGGTTTCGGCTAAGGTGGCGATCGTTTCCGTATTGGGAGTGGCTAGCTTTTCATAACTGCCAAAAGGCGACTCCACCACATCAGGAGGTAGAGATCCCGCTTTTTCGGTATTGGCGGCATAGTTACCATCTTCGGTATAAAGAATTTCATCTTCTCCCGCTTCTGCTAAAATCATAAATTCTTGAGAGCCAGAACCGCCAATTGCTCCCGAATCTGCCTCCACAGGACGAAATTCTAAGCCACAACGGGTCATAATTTGGCGATATGCCCGATCCATTGCCTGATAGGTTTCTTTTAAACTAGCCTCATCCACATGGAAAGAATAGGCATCCTTCATAATAAATTCTCGTCCGCGCATCAGGCCAAAACGAGGACGAATCTCATCGCGAAACTTAGTTTGAATCTGGTATAAATTTAAAGGCAGTTGACGGTAAGAACGAATAGTTTCACGGGCAATAGTAGTGATTACCTCTTCATGGGTAGGCCCTAAACCCAACTGGCGATCGCTGCGATCGGTAAGGGAAAACATAATTCCTTCTGCCTTAGTATAAGTATCCCAGCGTCCTGATTCTTGCCATAGTTGCGCTGGCTGTAGCTGGGGTAACAAACATTCCTGCGCGCCTGTGGCATCCATCTCTTCGCGCACAATTTGAGAGACTTTTTGTAATACTCGCCACATCAAAGGCATATAAGCATAGAGTCCACTACCAATACGACGAATATAACCAGCACGAAGTAATAATTGATGACTGGGGATTTCTGCTTCTGCTGGAGTTTCTCGCAATGTCACAAACAGCATCTCGTTTAGTCGCATGGTTATTTCCTTCAGTAAGATGGCGAAATTTTTATTTTATCAGTCAGGTGATTATTAATAGCGATTTGATGAAGTTATGCCAAAAAATGCAGTGGCAGGCGATCGCGAATCCTTTAGGATACCCTTCGGGGTAATCGCTATTTTGCTGCTTTGATGACCAGTATAAATCACTAGCGTTGATGATTTTAATCATCAACTACAAAATAATCATGTTCGTAGCTAATAGCTGTTAGCTATGATCGTGGATATGGCTAAACAAATAGTTATCAAAATACCAGTCCAACAGCAAACCAGACAAGAAATAGCTGCCGCCC
>JBDKJC010000642.1:0-3186 GCA_039796815.1 Cyanobacteriota bacterium
TAATCTTTAACAATTTTTAGTGTAATCAGATGTCACAATTTTTGGTCACAAAAATTTTAAACATCTTCGCGATTGATTATGCCAGAACCAAACAGACAAGTAACAATATGTTGGCTAAATTTTAACCGCTGTGCCACCGAATTAGATTCTGGTTTTGCCCTTAACCATCTAAGGGTAGCAAAATTAGCGATCGACGGTAACGTTGTGCTTGTTCTATTTGAAGTATTAGACGAACTGTCACAATTACTTCCTGGAACGATAACAGCTATAGAGCCAAACTTGGTGCAAGTTTCTAGCATAAGTTATGAGATTGCCCTGCGCCAAATACAAACTTTAGAGGGTCAACCTTTGTCAATTCCCGAGCTAAGTACAAAATTTGGACTACAGGTTGGCTATCAGTTTCCAGGAATTGAGCCTCACAAAGTTCAGCAAATTGAGGCGTTTAATAGTTCGATTGCCAAGCATGAGACATTTTGGGTCGAGAAACTAGCAAGCTTACAGCCCATCACCATTCCTTATGCAGACCGAACAACATTGCCCTGGAAAAAACGGTTTGAAAGTGTTAAAATACCAGTCTCTAATGAGGTTATATCTTACTTAAATCAAAACCAAAACGAGAATTTTACAGATTTTATCAGTGCTGCTTTTGTAGGTTATCTGGCTCGTCTTGGCGGAACAAACAGTTTTGATCTTGGATTTAGAGATATCGAACCAGCACAAGAACTAAATAATAGCGCGGGTTTTTTTGCAGCTTATGTACCTTGCCATTTAGAAATAAATTTTGAGCAAAGTTTTGAGGAGTTTTTGGCAGCGATAAGAATGCAGATACAGTTGACCAAACAGCATCAAACTTACGCACGAGATATTGTAGTCAGGTATCCTACGCTGCGGAAAATACCAGAGTTAGCTAGCCCAGATATATTTCCCGTAGCGATCGAGTGGGTAGAAAAAATAGCCGAGCAAGAAGGCAACCCTGGCAATGAACTCACTTTAATCATTTCAGCGGATGAAAGGGAATGCCTTTGGCTTTATAACGCTGACGCTTTTGATGCTAACAGTATGACTAGGATGTTGGAGCAATTTACGATTTTTCTCCAAGGTATCGCTCAAGATTCAACTCAATCTCTGTCTGAGATCCCCTTATTATCAGAGTTAGAAAAACAACAAATCCTGGTGGAGTGGAACAATACAGCAGCCAACTATCCCCTCGACCAATGTATTCATCAGTTATTTGAAGCTCAGGTAGAGAAAACACCAGATGCCCTAGCAGTGGTATTTGAAGAACAGCAACTAACCTACCAAGAGTTAAATGAGCGAGCCAATCAATTGGCTGCCTATTTGCAGGAGTTGGGAGTAAAGCCAGAAACCCTAGTAGGTATTTGTGGAGAACGCTCTGGAGAGATAATTGTGGCTAATTTAGCCGTTCTCAAGGCTGGTGGTGCATATCTACCCTTAGATTCAGCTTACCCTCAAGAACGCTTGGAGCATATTATTCAAGATGCCCAAATCTCTCTAATACTGACTCAGAATCATTTACAAGCCAAAATTGCATCTTGTATTACTGTAAGTCCAAACAAAATACAAATAATCTCCCTCGATAATAATCTTCCATCTAGCCACACACCACTACACCCTCATCAAGCTAATCCCAGTAATCTAGCTTACGTAATCTATACCTCTGGTTCTACAGGAAAACCGAAAGGAGTGGAGATCCCACATCGAGCTTTGGTGAATTTTGCTCAAGCAGCAATGCAAGAATACGAAATTAACAATCGCGATCGCATTTTACAATTCGCCTCGATTAGTTTTGATGCCTCAATTGAAGAAATTTACCCCTGTCTAATTGCAGGCGGGACATTAGTTTTGCGCAGTGAAGAAATGGGCTACTCTCCCTCATTGTTACTAGAAAAATCTTGTGACTATGGTATCACTGTTTTAGATTTACCCACCGCTTTTTGGCATTTACTCACGGCGGAATTAGCCAACAACCCGCAATTACAATTACCCCCATCAATTCGCTTAGTCATTATTGGTGGAGAAGCAGTCAATCCCAAGCAAGTAGAAATTTGGAATCGATTAGTCGGAACATCTTGTCAACTAATTAATACTTATGGTCCAACAGAAACCACCGTTGTCGCTACCAGTTATAAAATTCCCCCTCAGCTCGATAGCGTATCTAGCATCCCAATTGGGAGACCATTGCCTAATCTTCAGACTTATATTTTAGATAAAAACTTACAACCAGTTCCTGTGGGAGTTCCAGGAGAAATTTATCTAGGTGGTGCAGGTTTAGCCCGAGGTTATTTAAATCGTCCTGAGTTAACCGCTGAAAAATTTGTGACCAATCCCTTTGCTCAAGATCAAAAGTCAAAATTATATCAAACAGGAGATCTAGGCCGTTACCTAATCACCCTAAAGGATACCGCTTCGCATAACGGTCAAATTGAATATCTAGGAAGAATCGATAATCAGGTGAAAATTCGTGGCTTTCGCATTGAGCTAGGTGAAATCGAAGCTACGATCATGCGAAAGCAAAAGATACAGCAAACAGTCGTCATCGCTCAAGAAAATAACTCAGGAGACAAGCGCCTAGTCGCTTACATTGTTCCCCAGCCAGAACAAACAGTTTCCACCGAAGAAATACGCGGATTTCTCAAGCAAAAGCTACCCCACTACATGATACCAAGTAGATTCATTTTTCTAGAGACTTTACCCCTAACTCCTAATGGCAAAGTTGATTCCAAAGCTTTACCTCGAATTGATTTTGTTAATCAAACCGCAGCTGAGAATTATGTCGCTCCCAGTAGCGAATTAGAGATTAAACTGACATCAATTTGGGAAAAAGTTTTAGAAGTTAAACCAATTGGCATTAAAGATGATTTTCGAGAACTAGGGGGGAACTCTCTGTTAACTATGACTTTAGTTAGCGAGATTGAGCAAACTTTGCAGCAAAAAATGCCGCTTAATGCCCTATCCAACTTAACTACGATTGAACAAATGGCTGGCTGTTTTGTCCAGGGACAGCCCACCATTCAAGATCTACCTTCTATTCTCGATGGGATCAGTTCCTCTCAATACCAGGCATTACTAACCATTATGGCGGGTAGAAAAGGCGATCGCCCTCGACCTAACTCATTGATGGTAGCAATCCAAAACCAAGGTAGCAAACCTCCTTTCTTTCTCTGC
>JBDKJC010000643.1:0-3185 GCA_039796815.1 Cyanobacteriota bacterium
TCGCAGATATGTCCCTGAACAAATTTAAAGTTGGGATTGCTTTCTAAACTAGCTAAAGTACTTCTATTGCCTGCATAGGTCAAAGCATCTAATACGACAATGCGATCGCCTGGATAACTTTTACTCCAATGATACACAAAGTTAGAGCCAATAAATCCTGCTCCTCCTGTAATCAAGATGTGTCGGGGTGTTCTACTATTGTCTTTATTGTCTTGCGGCATATATTTTATATATTCTTTAAATTATTTGTGTAGCAATGAGGTAATATGTATCTAAAAAACTGCTACGTTAATTCAATCTGTGAGTCGTCACCAATCATAAAGCGCAATGCTTTAGGACGTTGAGGTGCAACTTTTAAGTGCGCTCTTTCCCCAATTAGACTATCAACAATCCGTGAGTTAATTCCTTCTAAGGTTGCTCCTTTAAGCACTACGCTATGCTCAAGATCGATATCAATCAGCGTCGTATCATCGGCAATACTGGTATAAGGACCGATAAAGCAGTTTTGAATCTTGCAGTTTTTACCGATTGTCACTGGACCACGAATCATCGAATTGACGATCTGGGATTTTTGACCAATATGAACTCGACCACTAATTTTACTTTGGTCATCGATCGCTCCTTCATGGGTAGATTCTAGACAAGTATCGAGAATAATTTGATTAGCAGCTAAAAGGTCATCTTTTTTGCCTGTATCAAGCCACCAGCCTTCTAATTTATGGGATGCTACCCCTTGTTTTTGGTCAATTAAATACTGAATTGCATCTGTGATTTCTAACTCTCCTCTAGGAGATGGCTGAATATTGGCGATCGCTTGATGAATTTTGGGAGAAAATAAGTAAACTCCTACCAAGGCTAAATTAGATGGTGGATTTTGCGGTTTCTCAATTAACTCTAAAACTTTCCCCGCCTCATCGACTCGCGCCACCCCAAAAGCACTGGGATTTTCTACTGCACACAATAAGGTTAGAGCATCTAAATGTTGCGCTTTGAACTTATCAATAAAGAGATCGAGTTTACTCTGTACTAGGTTATCTCCTAAATACATGACAAAAGGAGAGTCGCCTAAAAAAGGTTGCGCCACCTTAACCGCATGGGCTAATCCTAATGGTCGATCTTGAGGAATATAAGTGATTTTTGCCCCAAAGCGGTCGCCATTCCCTGTTTTAGCCTGTACTTCCCCTCCCGTTTCTGGACTAATGATAATACCAATCTCAGTGATTCCTGCTGCAACGATCGATTCAATACCATACCAAAGTATTGGTTTATTCGCGACAGGAACTAACTGTTTGGCACCCGTATAAGTTAGGGGACGTAATCTCGTACCTTTGCCCCCAGATAGAATAATTGCTTTCATTGTTGTTTTTATGGGCTAGCTTCGTTTTTGTTGATCTTTTTGAGCTATGACGCGACGTAAGGAACTAATCCTTTAGGGCAGCTATCAGCTATCAGCTATTAGCTAAAGACTGCCATTCACTGAGCATCTTGATTAATGAATTCCGCCAGTAGGGAGGATGAATTCCTAGTGTTTCCGTGATTTTAGTTTTGGCTAAAACCGAATAGGCTGGGCGTTGCGTGGGAGTAGGAAACTCGTTAGTAGTTATCGGGATTACCTGTTCAATCTTCAAAGGAAAGCCTAGTTTTTTGGCTTCTGCAAAGGTGGCCAAGGCTAAATCGTACCAGCTAGCAACACCACTATTAGTAAAGTGATATGTCCCGTTGATACTCTCATCAGCCAAAGATTTGTCTAGTAACTGAGTAATCGCGATCGCAATATCATAAGACCAACTAGGACTACCAATTTGATCGGCGACTACCTTTAACTCAGTTCGTTCTGCACCTAAACGCAGCATGGTTTTAACAAAATTACCGTGACCCCTAGAACCATATACCCAAGCAGTACGGAGAATCAAATGGCGATCGCAATTTTCCCTCACCCCAATTTCTCCTAGTAGTTTAGACTTACCGTATACTCCCAAGGGTTCAGTGCGATCGCTTTCTTGATAAGGAGTATGGTTTTGTCCATTAAATACATAGTCGGTGGAAATGTGCAGTACTTTTGCACCAATATCTTGAGCTGCAAGAGCGATCGCTTTTGGGGCAGTGGCATTAATTGTCATTGCCAAGTCAGGTTCATTCTCTGACTTATCTACGGCAGTATAGGCAGCAGCATTAACGATCGCATCAGGCTTGAGCTTGGTAATTTTCGCTTGAATTTGTTCAGGTTGACTTAAGTCTAATGATTGGCGATCGATACCAATTACTTCGCCGATCCTAGGTAAAGTCTGCTGTAGTTCTTGTCCTATCTGTCCTGTGATGCCAATTAGTAATACTTTGTTCACGCAAACACCTCAGCTTTTTCTAGCGGTACGCCCAAGCGATCTTTTGCCGATAGTACTGGTTCACCCACGATTTTCCAGTCTATATCAAGGGCGGGATCGCTCCACAAAATACAACGTTCAGATTCTGGTGAGTAGTAATCAGTTGTTTTATATAAAAAATCGGCTACTTCCGACAAGACGACAAATCCATGGGCAAATCCAGGCGGAACCCACAATTGTCTGTGATTAGTTTCACTCAAAAGACACCCTGTCCATTGCCCAAAAGTTGCTGAACTTTTACGAATATCTAGCGCCACGTCATATACTGAACCGCTCGTAACGCGCACTAGCTTTCCTTGCGGGTTTTGAATCTGATAGTGTAGACCTCGCAAGACATTTTGGGCAGAACGAGAATGGTTATCTTGGACAAAACTAGCTGTTACACCAGTTTTCTCGCTAAAAGTTCTTTCATTAAAGCTTTCCAGAAAAAAACCACGCTCATCACCGAAGACTTTAGGTTCAATAATTAAAACATCGTAAATTTTGGTGTGAATAACTTCCATGAAGCTTTTTTACCTATTTTTTAGCGAATAGTTATTTGCTATTGGTATTGCTGAATCAATCTGTCTCTGTCAGCCATTTAGGGAACTTCTCCTTTTTTAAGGATAAATTCAGAGGTGGGCAAGATCGACAGACGCTCGTTTGACTGCATTGCAACAGCATAATCAAGTTTAAAGCAATTTAAGTAAAATTCAAGATTAGTTATTAATATTTTTTATTTTCAACTATTCATTTAAAGTTACCAATTATTAATGGTTATAGACACAATTATCAGCTAACATATCTAATTTAGATGGCTATGAT
>JBDKJC010000644.1:0-3181 GCA_039796815.1 Cyanobacteriota bacterium
CAGCTTTTAAGCATATTAAAATGCTGCAAGAACAACAGGGAAAAGAACTTTGTCTTCGTGTAGGGGTTCGTCAAGGGGGTTGCTCAGGCATGTCCTACATGATGGATTTTGAAGAACCCGATCGGCTTCAAGATAGCGATGAAGTATTTGATTACGATGGGTTTCAAATTGTCTGTGACCCGAAAAGCTTATTATATCTTTATGGTTTAGTTTTAGACTATAGCGACGCTATGATTGGTGGTGGATTTGAATTTACCAATCCAAATGCGGCTCAAACCTGTGGCTGCGGTAAGTCTTTCGGTGTGTAAATACAGATTATAAGGCTCAGTTAAACAATAGACAGCACTGCAAAACTAGTCAGAGCGACACTTCGAGTGGCAGGTTAATGATAATTAACCTGCTTTGTAATATTCTGAAAACAAATCAAAATTAAAAAGGGTAATTTAAAGTAGAAACTTAAGATTTAGAGAATTTACATCAGTTGTTTGGCAGTAGTCAAAGCGATCGCTATAGAACAAGCCAAGATATCTGCTATGTAAAGGCAACATCGGAATTATCGTTTAATTGCTCAAAAATAGTCAATTCTTGTGGTTGACAACGTTTGATCTCAGCTTTGATGTCTTCGGCGTTTTCAGTCTCTAGATCTTCAATAAAACCTGGTTGAGCTAACTTAGCTCCTTTATAAGTCAAAAAAGGGCCAAAATAATAAACGCAGCTGGGTTTAGCCGTTGTAATTTCGATCCAATATTGTTGAATGATATTTTTAAGTAACTTGGTTAAAATTTTTTCTATGGTAATCATGATGGCGCAAAATTAGCTTGACTACGAAAATTATGAAAATCTCGATCTACAGAGATAAAAAAAACATAGTTGATTAGTAGTTAATAATCTGTTCAAGAGAAACAATCGCAGTATCTTCAACCTTGAATGTTCCAAGTCGCCAAATCACCTAGATCGATAATCCGCTCATTCTATATTGTATAGTCAAATACTTTGCCTAACCCGATCTTGGTTTTATTTAACTAGCTCTACATATGTATTTAAGCCAATTTGGTCTTCGCGAGTTTCTAATCCAGCCAAGACGGGATAATTGGATTCGCCATACTTTTGAAAATTGACTTCACTAAATCCAATATGTTTAGCAACTGTTGTTAATTCTTCTCTGGAGTAAAAATGCAGATGTCCCCAGGCGGTATAGGCTTCTTCCTTAGCGATTATTACTGTTTCATAATCGACAGTTGGGTAATGTTTCTCTAATACTCCTTCTAAACCAGGAAAAGCTAAACGCAATACACCACCTTTTTTAAAGGTGCGGAAACATTCAGTGAGAAAAACGATTGAATCTACCTGTTGCAAATGTTCCAGAAAATCTTCGGCAAAGCCAAATTCAAAGTGATTATCAGGAAAAGGGTGCTTAGAAGTGAGATCGACTGAATAATAGATTGTATTATCTGGCAGAATAAATGAATTTTTGCGATGAAAATCTACGTTTAACCAATCTTGCAGATATTTACCACCACAAGCATAGTTAATTTGCTTAATTCCTTGATCGTCAAGCAGTTTAATTTTTTTCGTTTTGCCAATAAATTTTTGGCTTTTAAAACTACTGTAGTTTTGACCAAATTCATAATCTTTAACTAAAGGTAGCTTATCCAGTAACTTAAATAACAGGAATGATTTAGTTTTAATCATGTTTGATTATTTCTCCAGACCAAAGTTTGAGTAATATACTACCATCAACTAATTTAGGGTAAAAAAAACAGTTTAGTTTATCTTCAGATAAAAAACCATGAGCAATACTATTGAATCAGGTTGTGAGCCAAAAATAGCAGTTATTATGACTTGCCACAATCGGCACGACATAACTATTGCCTGTTTACAATTGCTCGAACAACAAGTTAACCATAGAGTATATTTAGTTGATGACGGCAGTTCTGACGGTACTTCTACAACAGTTAGTCAAAACTATCCAGCGATTAAGCTATTTCAGGGGGATGGTAATCTTTATTGGGCTGGAGGTATGCGCAAAGCATTTGGAGAAGCTTTAAAAAATAATTATGATTACTATATTTGGTTAAATGATGACACGATGCTCAAATCTGGGGCTTTCAAAAATTTATTGACCATTCATCATGATTTAATTCAACAGGGCAATTCCGAGGCGATTGTGGTTGGCTCAACCCAAGATCCGATTACAGGTAAACCCACCTATGGTGGAGCGATGAAGTCAAAGCATTGGTATTCTAACAAACTTGAGTTTTTAAAGCCAAGTGACGAGCTTCAGGAGTGTGACACAATGTATGGTAACTGTGTTTTAATTCCTCGTGCCGTAGCGCAAAAAGTTGGCAATATTGACGAGGCATTTGTCCATTCACTGGGGGACATCGATTATGGTTTAAGGGCGCGTCAGCTAGGCTGTTCAATTTGGGCTGCCCCAGGATTTATTGGGACATGCTCTCAAAATACAGTGACAGGAAGCTGGATCGATCCGCAGCTTTCGATTTTCCAGCGACTTAAAAATGTGGTTCAGGTGAAAAACTTTCCAATTTCACCTTGGACAGTATTCACTAAGAGGCATTCAGGCTTTTTCTGGTTTTTTTTCTGGTGCTTACCTTACATTAGAGCAATTATTGGTTACAAAGACCTAGATGCTTCACCCTCGTTCGCAGCAGATGTCATTCCCGATGAGCTACCTAAATGAATTGGAATAAGATTAAATGGCGATCGCTTTTGGTAATGGCAATGTTAGCCTTGGCACTAGCTGTAGTTGGTATACCAAGCTTGGCTGTAGATCAAAGAATTACGGTTAACGTCGAGCAAGTGGTTGCCGATATTGACCACAATCTAGGAATAGGTTTAAATTTTATCAGCGATCGCCCTAATATCAGTCAGCCCTTACAAGATATTCAGGTAGAAACACTACGTTACGCCACCAATGAGTATTTTTTATTTAATCCTCAAAGACCAAATAATCCTCAAGTAGCGATTCAAGATCCCAGTATTTGGCAGGTCAAGAGCTTTTCTAAGCCAGATGGAACTTGGTGGAGTAAACTCAATTTCGATCAGTTTATGGAAATCTGCCAAGCAACCAAAGCAGAACCTTTTATTGTCGTTGGTATAGATGCGATCGCTTATCAGGGAGCAGCCCCCCATGTCACCCCCGAAGCAGTAGTTGCCGCAG
>JBDKJC010000645.1:0-3171 GCA_039796815.1 Cyanobacteriota bacterium
AAAGACAAGCTAGTAGAGAAAAACATGCTCTACTAGCTTTTTAATTGATATTATTACACTTTTTAAATCTTAATTTTCTGATTAAGTATACTGGGGCTGGGATACAAATCATCAGTGGCGATCGCTCAACTTAACACTACATTCTCGACATCAGAAAACATCTGATTAAAATGTTAAGATGAGCCTTCATAATTAAGTCTTACCTAATTACTTACCTAATTACTTTGCTTTCTCAAGCGATTAAAACTGCCCTAAGTGATGAATTCTAAAACTACTTCAAATGTCTTTAGTATATCTACAAGTACCAAAGATTGGCATACTCTTAGCTCTCAACAAGCAATCGAGTTACTGGAGAGCGACCCAATTGCTGGTTTGAACAGTGACGAAGTTGCTCAAAGACAAAAATATTTTGGGGAGAATGAACTTCAACAGACGGACGGACGAGGTAAACTAACTATTTTGTACGATCAGTTTACCAATATTATGTTGGTCATGCTGATTGCGATCGCCATAGTTTCGGCAGTTCTCGATTTGCGTAAGGGTTCTTTTCCCAAAGATTCCATCGCTATTTTTACGATCGTTATTTTAAATGGTATTTTAGGCTATGTTCAGGAGAGTAGAGCCGAACAAGCTTTGGCTGCTCTCAAACGCCTCTCGTCTCCCTTGGTTAAGGTGATCCACGACGGTATAACTCAAGAAGTCGATGCTAAAGAATTAGTTCCAGGAGATATTGTTCTTTTAGAAGCAGGAGTACAAATAGCTGCGGATGGTCATTTGCTTGAGACGCAAAATTTACAGATTAACGAGTCTACCCTCACAGGAGAGGCTACGGCTGTTAATAAAAATGCCGATCCTATTTTCCCAGAGGATGCTCCTTTGGGCGATCGCCTCAACCTCATGTTCAAAGGTACGGAAGTTGTTCAAGGTCGAGGTAAAGCGATCGTCACCAAAACGGGGATGGACACCGAAATTGGTAAAATTGCCACGATGCTGCAAGCGGTAGAAGCCGAAGAAACTCCTCTGCAAAAGCGCATGACCCAACTGGGAAATGTTCTGGTTAGCGGTTCGCTAGCTTTGGTCTTTTTGATCACTGTTGGTGGTTTACTAACCTCAGGATGGCAAATTTTTGAAGAGATCTTGGAAACTTCTTTAAGTATGGCCGTAGCAGTTGTTCCAGAAGGATTGCCTGCTGTGGTAACCGTAACTCTAGCGATTGGCACCCAGAAAATGATTCGTCGTCAGGCGTTAATTCGTAAACTACCTGCGGTGGAAACCCTGGGTTCGGTAACGACGATTTGTTCTGATAAAACAGGTACTCTGACCCAAAATAAGATGATCGTGCAGGAGGTACAAACAAATTCTTTTAATTTTGGAGTTACGGGAACAGGCTATCAACCATCGGGAGAATTTCAAGCGCCAAATAATCACCAGGTAGAAAAAGAGCCAGAAGTTCAAAAGTTATTGCAAGCTTGCGTACTGTGTAACGATGCTTTGCTGCAATACTCGCAAGACAAGGGGAAAAAAACTGTAGAGTGGTCAATTCTGGGAGACCCAACTGAAGGCGCACTATTAGTTTTAGCGGGTAAAGCTGGAATTTTTAAAGCAGAATTAGAGGAGCGGATGCCTCGTTTAAACGAGTTTGCTTTTTCCGCTGAACGTAAACGCATGTCGGTGGTGGTGGCAAATCCAGAGCCTGGCGAATTTCCCTATATCATGTTTACCAAAGGCTCGCCTGAGTTGATCTTAGAACGTTGTGAGCGTATAGCAGGGGTTCAGTCCGATCAGCAGCAAATTCAAGATAATTCTGCACCAATTACCGAGCCAAAAAAACAGCAGATTCTCGAAGCCAATGCTCATTTAGCTAGCACAGGCTTAAGAGTTTTAGGTTTTGCCTATAGATTCTTGAGTGAAATTCCCGCAGCCAATACAGAAGAAGAAAATGAGCAGGGACTTACTTGGTTAGGCTTGGTAGGAATGTTAGATGCACCGCGAGAGGAAGTAAAACAAGCTGTACAAAACTGTCGTCAATCAGGTATTAGACCGATTATGATTACAGGCGATCATCCTTTGACTGCCATGGCGATCGCTAATAAGCTAAATATTGCTGAGGCAAATGAGCAAGTGATTTCAGGGCAAGAAATCGCTAGGATGTCCCCTGAAGAATTAGAGGAATCGGTTAAACAAGTTAATGTATATGCTCGCGTTGCTCCCGAACATAAGCTGCGGATTGTTCAAGCACTCCAGAAACAGAATCAATTTGTGGCAATGACAGGGGATGGAGTCAACGATGCTCCAGCTTTGAAACAATCCAATATTGGGATTGCCATGGGCATCACAGGTACTGACGTGAGTAAAGAAGCTAGTGACATGGTTTTGCTAGATGATAATTTTGCCACAATCGTGGCAGCGATCAAGGAAGGCAGAGTAGTCTATGACAATATTCGTCGCTTTATTAAATATATTTTGGGCAGTAATATCGGCGAGGTATTAGCGATCGCGGCAGCACCTATATTGGGTTTAAGTGTTCCCCTCTCTCCCCTACAAATCCTCTGGATGAACCTAGTCACCGATGGTTTACCCGCTCTGGCTTTGGCTTTAGAACCAGCTGAATCCAATGTTATGAATCGTCCAGCCTACGATCATCAGGAAAGTATTTTTGCTCGTGGTTTAGGACTATATATGGTGCGGATCGGGATTATCTTTGCCTTAGTAACTATCGCTTTAATGGCGTGGTCTTACAACTACGATCGAGTTACTGGAGCAGATCCTAATCACTGGAAAACAATGGTGTTTACTACCCTTTGTTTAGCACAAATGGGTCACGCCTTAGCTGTTCGCTCAGATACTAGGCTGATCGCCGAAATGAACTTTTTTTCCAATCCCTATTTATTAGGCGCGATCGCCTTAACCACTGTTTTACAAATGTTACTAATTTACGTTGCTCCTTTACGCAACTTCTTTGGCACTAGTATTCTTAGTTTGACAGATATATTAATTTGTTTGGGCTTTAGTATGTTGGTGTTTGTTTGGGTGGAAATGGAAAAGCTATACTACCGTCATTTTTCGGCTCGTCGTAGTCGCTAATTTGCAATTTATAGTTTGCGATTACTTTGAATTGACCGACTTATTAATAAGCAGGCTTTAATCTAATATTAGAACCTGCTTAACTCA